>CAZBXR010000077.1:0-10335 GCA_964496145.1 uncultured Chthonomonas sp.
GAAGCATAATAGGTGCCATGCCCAGAGGGTCTGGCTGGTACGTATGCGTCCTCGGACCGGTTGAAGTTTATTCAAGCGGTGGGGACCTGTGCCGTTTTAGAACCCGCAAGACCGGACTCCTCATCGCCCTTTTGGCGCTCCGGGCGGAGCCTCGGCTGCGAAGAGATACGCTCGCGGAGCTTCTTTGGCCCGAGTCCACGCCCGAAGCCGCTCGCCAAAGTCTACGCATGGCCCTGATGGACGCACGCCGCGTGACGAGCCCTGAGTTTCTCATCACGGATCGCGATTCCGTAGCCCTCCAGTCCGATTCCTTTTCTCTTGATCTTCACGATCTCCAGCGGACTCCCGGGGCGGGCACGATCGCAGCGCTTTCATCGATCCGGGGTCCCGCTCTCGAAGGGCAAGAAGGGGATATCGTGGTCTCGGAAAGATCACGTATTCACGACATGATCGCTCAGCTCGCGGTGGAATCTTGCCGCACGGCCCCTTCTCAAGAGGCGATCGAAACTCTCAAAAGGCTCCTGACCCTCGTTGGGTTTCGAGAGGATCTCTATGTCGCCATGATGAGAGCCTTCATTGATTTGGGATCGATGAGCGCGGCCCTCGCTACGTTTGAAACTCTTGAGGAAGAGTTGAGCGAAAGATGGGGGGAATCGCCAAGCCAAGAGGCGGTTGACCTCATCCAAAATGCCCCTCAGGCCGCGACCCAAGACCTTCAGGCAAGGAAGAGCCTATTCAGCGAAGGCATCATTGGCCGAGATCAGCTCTTCCATGATCTTCTCGCGAGTCTACACGCCCTTCCCGAGGGCGGAGTCTTGTCTCTCGTCGCCACCGGCGGAGCGGGCAAAACCACCCTCGCGCAGGCTCTCATGCGGGCTCATGCGGGAGTCCAGTGGTTCGTCGATCTGAAAGCAGAAACCACCCCGCAAGGAGCGATGCGAGCGATCCAGTTGGCCCTGGGGATCGGACTTGGAGAGCCAAGCGAGGCTCCGTCGTCGATCGCCCGAGTCCTCAATGCCAGTGAAGGTCTTCTTGTACTTGATAATCTGGAGCAGCTTCTTCCGCAATCGGCAAGTGTGTTGAGTCAAGTGATATCGTCCACTCGCACCACCAAGATCGTTGCGACCTCTCGCATTCCCATCGGCCAAGAATCCGAGGTTGTTCACAATCTGCCTTTGCTTCGGCTTCCGAACCTTACGGCATCCGATGAAGGCGCGACGCTTGCTTCGTCCACCGAATTGTTCCTGCACCGAGCTAAGAGGGCCCAACCCTCATTCCACTTGCACGAGGGGAATCGTGCTTCGGTGGATACGCTTTGTCACCGTCTCGATGGGCTCCCCCTGGCGATCATTCTCGCGGCGGCCCGGGTCACGGTCATGACTCCCAGCGAGATTCTTCAGCAAATCCAAGGATCGATGAAGGCGCTAGACGCAGAGCCGGGACGAACGGATCGGCATAGCAGTCTTCACCGAACTCTTGCATGGAGCTTCGACCTGTTGCCAGCATCGGCCAAGCTCGCGCTTCTCAGTTTGAGCTTATGGGAAGGCCCCATGGATCGATCTACCGCCAATCGGCTGGTGGAACCCTTTGCCCCTCTCGATTCCCTCGAGGAGCTCGTCCACTGTAGCCTCGTGCAGGCGGAAACCTCCGGAAACGTGGCTCAATTCTGGATGCTGGAAACGATTCGGGCCGTCGCCAAGGAATGGCTTCTTGAATCCGATCAGTGCCCTCACATCGCGGAGAACTTTGTCAACATCCTAAGCGATATGCTCGCGCAGGTCCGTACAGAGAAACAGGTCAGTCACGACACTCGGGCACGAAATATACTTCGGCTTTCGAACAATCTTCTTGCGGGAATGGACCTTTCGTCTCGGGTTTCAGCCAGCCCGAGTGTGGCGATTGAAATCGCATTGCAGCTCGTGGATTATGTCCACCCCCTTGGGTTAGGGACCCGAATGATCCCCATCATCGATCGGTTGGTGGAATCGCATCTCGATCATCTCCCGGGTCGCATCGCGGGGCTCCTCATCGCCCTTCAAACTCAACTCACTCTCAATCATGGCGACCCCAGCAGTTTAGTGGTGAAACTTCAGCACGCCGCCGAGCTTGCGAAGGAGGATGAACGCGCGCTCGTTCGAATCAAGACCTCTTTGGCCACCGCCCTGAAATCTGTCGGAAGGTATCAGGATGCGCGCGAGCTACTCGAATGGGTGCTTGACCACACGACTCCTGATCAGCATTCTGAGCGGGCTCGAGCCCTGTATGTGAGTGGCCAAAACGAGGTTTGTCTGGGCGCATACGATACGTCGCTGAAGTTTCACAAGCAAGCCCTCGTGGAGGCGCGCAAAGGGAGTGAAACCAACTTTGTCGTCCGCATCTTGTTTGACCTAGGCTCCGAACTGGCCCGCCAAGGCGAACAAGAGGAGTCGATGACTCTTTTCGAGGAAGCTCTTGAGCTTTGTGAGCGTATCGACAGCCGACGCTTAGAAGGACTGACGCGGTGGCAACTGGGAGACGCGCTCTTGAGCTGCGGGAAACCGAAGGAGGCACTGGTCCAACTCGTGGATGCGATGCGCCTTTGCCGGTCCACAGATTTTGTCAACGCGCAAAAGTGGATATTCCTCAAAACCGCCGAATCTCTTGCAAAGCTAGAGCACGACTCCCTTTCCATCCGCCTTCTCACGAAAGGTATCCAGGCACGGATGGACGAGAATCGCCCCCTCGCCGCCTACGAGGTGGAAGATGTGAACCGGATCGAGGATCTCCTCAAGACTCGGGTCAATGAATCTCGATACGCCCGATTTCAGGCTGAAGCCGAGACGATGACTTGGGATTCGCTCTGGGAGGCGGCTGACAATGTGGCCTCCGAGTTGAACTGAACCTTCTTCTGAAGACCTGCTCTTTAGGTCGTAAAGCCTTGACATAATCGGAACGTTTATCACACCGCCCTGCCCAGAAAGGCCTCGCACGAGTTCTGTTCTCCTCTTCGGTCAATGCCCCTGTCAAGCGTCGGAGACGCTAAGACTGTGCCGCGGGGGAAGGTGTATCATCGCTGCATGCTGGAGTTGCGACCCAACTGCGAATGCTGCGATAAGGACCTTCCCCCCGATTCTCCAGATGCCTGGATTTGCACCTTCGAGTGCACGTTTTGCACCGAATGCGTCGAGGGAGAATTGAATCACGTTTGCCCTAATTGTGGGGGCAATTTTGCCCCGCGGCCGATTCGCCCGGCTTCGAAACTCGAAAAATATGCCGCCTCAGAAAAGCGAGTCTATCGAACCTGGGAACGACCCCAGCCTTAGGTAAGATGCCTGCATGACTACTCTTGTCGCGCTGGCCTTCCTAATTGCACAACCCGCGAACCCATCCCAAGCCTCGGTCTTTGAGATTCCATCCTCGAAGACGCAGCATAGTATTGATCTGCCCACGGGCAAAATGAGTTACACCGCCACGGCGGGGCAGGTCGCCCTGAGAAACGACCAAGGCGAAATTGAGTGCCGCATGTTCAATGTGGCGTACACCAAAGAAGGCGCAAACCGCCCCGTGATGTTCCTTTTCAACGGCGGGCCGGGCAGCGCGACCATGTGGTTGCACATGGGTGGGTTAGCGCCGATGCGCGCTCCGATGCTCGACGATGGATCGTTGCCTAAGCCCCCTTACGAGGCCGTGCCAAGCGCAGAGAACTGGCTCTCGTTCTCCGACCTTGTGTTTGTTGACGCACCGAACACGGGTTTTAGCCGCATCTCGAAGCCCGATTTGGCGACAAAGTACTTTGGAGTGCGCCCCGACATTGCCGCGTTTACGGTTTTCATTAAGAACTGGCTCACCGAGAACAAGCGCTGGAATTCTCCCATCTTTATCGCCGGGGAAAGCTACGGCGGAATTCGCGGAAGCGGATTGGTCAAGAGCCTCTTCGACGCGGGAGTTGCCGTGAACGGCTTCATCAGTATCAGCGGGACCAGCAACTACATCACGCTCGACTCTCTTCGCGGCAACGACGCGAACTTTATTGGCTTCTTCCCCTCGCTCGCGGCGACCGCTTGGTACCACAAGAAGCTTTCGCCCCGGTTCAAGACCGTCGAACAGTTGGTGGCAGAGGTCACCAAGTGGGTGGACGAGGAGTACGGCCCTGCTCTCCAGAAGGGCAACGCGCTCTCCGTGGAAAAGCGTGAGCAGATCGCCGGGAAAATGGCCGAATACCTTGGCATCAGCAAGAAGTATTGCTTCGGCTCCAATTTGCGAGTCTCAGAGTTTTCTTTCTTCCGCGAATTGCTTCGCGATGACAGCCTGACGGTGGGTCGACTCGACAGCCGCCTTACCGTGAAAGAGGAAAGCCAGCAAGGAAACTCAAGGCAGAACGACCCTGCGAGTGATGCGATGACGGCCCCGTACTATTCGGCTTTCCGCGACTACGTGGACAAGAAGCTGGGCGTAAAGACGAACCTGGATTACTTCATTTACGGCAACGTTTCTCCTTGGACGGAGCCCCAAGGCACGTTCCCCGAGACGAGCACCGACCTGCGGAACCTGATTGCCGCAAATCCACATTTCAAGGTCCTTTACGCCTGCGGCTATTACGACTTGGCGTGCCCCTTCCATGCAAGCATGTACACCGTCAACCACATGCGCCTCGACCCCGAGCAACGAAAGCGGGTTTCGTTCACCTACTACCCGGCAGGCCACATGATGTACATCGAGAAAGGAAGCCGGGCCAAGCTACGTGATGACGTCCAGGCATTTGTTGCTTCTTGCCTAAAATAGGCAACCATTCTCGTCCGTGGGTGCGTACCTTCTCTTCGAAGGCGCACCCACTATGCTGTCAATTTTGTTGTGCTTGCAAGTTCCTGCAGTTTGGCAATTCCCTGCAGACTACTATTCCGGCGAAGAGCTTTGCCGGAAACTAAGGACCGCCGAACGGCGGATCGATCCCGATCCTTCCATTCGCGATCGGGTCTACGTGGTCTCGCTGAAAGAACGCTCCTTCGATGAGTGCAAGACGGTCTTGGAAAAGACCCTCGATCTAGAGTTCGTTCCCATCCAAGGAGGGTTCCGAGTCTCGCCCTCTGCTGAATCGAAGCAGCAGGACAAGGTCTTGCTCGATACCCTCGAAAGCAACGTGGAGCGGACCTGGAAAAAGGTGTTTGCGGTGGCAAATCCTTTCGTGCGAAAAGTCACCGTCCCGCCCGTGTTGGAGCCGATTGAAGACGCGATTCGCCAAACCACGGCCCAAGTTCTAAAGCCGCTTCCCTCACCCGACCACCCTTGGTCAGATCTCTTGTGGAGGGCTCCGGTGCCCTGGGAGGAGAAGGCGGGGCTCGCGGCGGCAAGAGGCTTGTTGAGGTCTGAACGCTCGGAGATGCCCATGAGCGGCCCGCTCTTTTACCAACTTCAAACCATGCAGGCCGCCCGATTGATCAAGGGAGACTATCTGAACGAGGGCGATGGGTACTTCTGGCGAGACACGAAGATTTGGCCCGAGTGGGTGAATTTTTACGCGACGGCTTGGCTGCGGCAGTATGAAGAGCAGCTTGGAGTTGCCAACTTTACTCCGGCGCAGAAGCAGGAGATGCTGGATGGAAGGGCGAGGGCCACACGGCTCTTTCACAGAATCCATCTCAACCCGCTGGACCTCTCTGTTCACTTTGAATACGTCATGATCCGGATAACGCCATCCGACACTATGGCCTGGGCAGAGGGCGATTTGGTCCCCTCTCTCAGCATCCCCACGGACGAAACCTGGTTGCCCAATGTCTACAAAGAAGCCGAGCTGGATTCCGAGTGGAACACATGGATCGAATCGCTCCCTGAGAATGTTGCGAAGGCCGAGAAGGAGTGGCTTCTGCCCAAATACGAGAGTGATTCTGTTTCCACCTGGGTGAGAAGGGCATCGGAAGCGACCGGGACAGAGGTTTGCCTGGAAGTGAGCATGATTCGTGATCTTGCGCCCGACCGCAAGATCGGGTTCTTAGGCGAGCCGGTGGGACGGCTCCGGTCCCTTGGTTCATTCTCAGAACGCGGACCGGATTCTCCGATTGCGAACCTGCCCGCATACCGGCTGGAAAAAGTCGGCGACGTGTGGACGATGAAGAACGCTTGGTCTTTCCTTGATCGGCAATATTCGGTGGAGAGCGCCTCTCGCTGGGTGGAACAGGCAAGGCGGAAGATGACACTCGCCAACACATTTGAGTGGGCGAAAAACATCGGGTGGAATTCCATCGAGACGATGGCGAGAACCACGCCCTTCACTGGCAACCAGGATGCCGCGAGTACGGCCCTTCTCTTTAAGTTGCTGAGCCGACTCCCCCTCGAACAGCGAAAAAAGGTCTTGGCGATGAACTCAGAATCGACCGTCAAGATCCCCCTCGCGTCGCTTCCGCCGCAGGTTGTCTCGGATTACTTCCGTGACTGGAACCGACTTCAGCGACTGCGCCCTGCGGTGAGACGGGAGCCGAAAGTGGGTCGCCTTTCACCCGCCGCTCCCAATTTCGAGCTGGGCATTCCTTCCCTTTCCATCCTACTGATCGGGCTAGAAAGAAAGGAAGGATTTACGATCCTGCAATCGTTCATCCAGGATGTTGAGCCAGGGCCAAACTCTCCCAAAATGTTTCTCCCAAACATGACGGAGATCTGGGCGACCCTCGGCCCCTTTTCTGAAGCCAAATGAGGAGATCTCCGGAGGGAGGCCATACTTGGGGGAATGCGCCGAAAGAAAACGGTCGACAACGTGCGGTTCAGTTTTCGAAGGGTCCTCAAACTTCTGGGAGTGGGACTCTGGGTTGGATATCTCTTCTACCTGTACCAACCTATTCGTGCCGACATCTTCCCCCCTCGCGGCCCGAGCCAGAGGGAATCCAGACCGATTGAGTCCACTGGTTTGCTTCGCCCGAAAGCTCGCATTCTCATCGTGACCGCTCACCCCGATGACGAGGCGTTCTACCTGGGCGGCACTTTGCTGCGAATTCAGGCGAGCGCGATCGTCCATCTGGTTGTGCTCACCGATGGGGACAAAGGCTACTATCCTTTCATCGATTCAAAGGCTATTGCAAAAACTCGGCAGGGCGAGGTGAGGACCTTGGCGCAAAAGGTCGGGATCGACTCGACGGAGTTTCATCAGGAGCCGGATGGGCGTCTGCGCCCCGAACCGAAAACGGTGCGCAGACTCGAGCAAGTCCTCCGAGAGTTCAAACCGGACGAGGTATTGGTGTTCGATGACCAGTATTGGCCAAGGATAAGCCACAACGACCATCGGAACGCGGGAATTGTCGCCGTCCTTGCTCTACAGGGCGTGAAGTTCACGGGAGGTGTCTTTCGATACTCGACCACCGCCCCAAACACGACCCTCGATGTGTCCGCGGTGTGGCCCCAGGCCCAAAAGAACTTGGGTATTCATGCCAGTCAGTTTCACGGGTCTCGGCTAGAGCTTATTCAACTGCTCACGACCAGCAACGCCATCGAGGCTGGCGCCTCGGCAGGTTTCAGCTTTGGAGAAGCCTTTCGGTACGAGGTTTGGAGAGACGGAAAGGTCATTTTTCGATAACAATTCCCTCTTCAATTCCGTCAAAATAGTAGGTGTCCCTCACGAGATCGAGTGAAACGGACAATACTAATAAAGGATGCTAAGAAAGACGCGTAAAACGCGAGCATTTTCGCTCGTGGAGCTTCTCGTGGTGATTGCCATCATCGCCACGTTAGCGGCGATCATTTCGCCGGCGTTTATCGCTACCCTTACGGCTGTTCGAAAGACGGGCACGCTACAAAACATGAAGCAGCTGACGATGGCGAGCGGCGTGTATGCGTCGGATAACGATGAGAATCTGCCGCAGGTCATGCCAGGTCCGGGTGGATCACCGAGCGCGATTTCTTGGTTCGCAGTTCGTAATTTTCAACTCTCTCTGGGCTCGTATGTCAAAGAAGGCGGAGCCCTGAAGCCGACAGACCTGAGCCCAGCCAAAGATGGGCTTTGGTTCGATAAAACTGACCCTGATCGGAACCGCGACATCCTTTGGAGTTCATTCCTCTTCAATGGCTACATGGTCGCCATGACACGCAACACTTCTTCGATTGAGAATAGCTCGATGAGCGTGTACATGACTCTGCGTTCGAGCCGCTGGTCGACTGCGGTAAACGTCCAGACCCCTGCTCCGCTCCCTGGTCCGAACGACCCGTTCTGGTCCTCGGAATACTTCAACCTGTTTGTCAGCCCCTGGAGTCGTGATTACTATTACACGTCGGGCCCCTATCACTGGTCTTCTGGCCGAGCCGCTCCCCCGTGTTCGCACTATCCCAACGCCGGCCAATGTGAGGACTGGAATAGTCGAATTGAGGGCGAATGGAACGAACACTTGCACGGCATGCCCCGATCGAAGAAGGGCATGACACGATTTGGCGAGCAAACGCTCTTTGCTTATGCGGATGGTCACGCGAAGGCCATGCCTTTTGTGAAAACGTACAAGGGCCCTGAGGACAACCACTGGGGGATCACGGGCATGAACGCCTATGACGCCTCCGTCGATGCGAGTCGTCCCTGAGCCCTCTTGGCCGTTAGGGGATAATCCATCTTGTGGTCGATTCCTTCCTCCCTATTTCGCTTCGTGATGCCTGCGAGCTTTTCGCCGCGCAGTGGAACGCGCGTTTCCCAGATTCTCCGAAATCTCCAGAGGAGCTAGCCCTTGAGTATGAGATGCTCGAACCGGGGACGCACCTGGAAGCGTGGACCTGGGGCCGCGAGGCATGCCTCGTCCTGACCGGGATCGATGCCACGGTCCCCCTCGAGAGATGTGTTGGCACCGTGAGTGGGTCCCTCGAAGCGGGTCACGACACCCTGACTGCATCTCTCGCCTTTCTCGAGTCGCGCGCGCGGGGTCTCGGGGCCACCTACTTAAACCTGTGGAGCGCGAGCATCGAAGACCAGTGGTGTGAGGTTTTGGCGGCGGCCGGATATCACGAGATCCAACGCGTCCCGCAGAACTTTCTAAACCTCCAAGAATGCACGCATGCCCCCACCCCAAGGCAAGACGAGATTCGATTCTGCACCATCGCGGACCTGGAGAAGGAGGGAGTCGATTGGGTCCCCCTCTTGTTCGAATCCACGTCTGAAATCTCGGAAGATGTCCCCAATCCCTATCCTTCAGACCGGATGAATCTCGACCAATACCGAGTTCTTCTCCTAAATGAAGCCATCTACAAACTCGACCTCATGTTTGTGGCGATGGACGGACCGCGAATCGTTGGCTACACCCGGCTGACGCCCCACACGGTTCGGCCTGATCTTGTCTCTACTGGCCTGAGCGGCGTGGTCCGGTCTCACCGCCGGCGAGGCATCATGCTCGGCCTCAAGCTTTGGAGCATCCAGGTGCTGAAGGAACGAGGCTATGCCCTTCTGAAGACTGAGAACGACGAGACGAATCCGATGTATCAGATCAACCTCGAAGTGGGATTTCAAAGGCGCTGGGATTGGCTCCAGTGGGAGAAGACCCTTTAGAGCCTTCTCCCACAACGCGGAGATTATGACCGGCGGCGCTTGCGTGCAACGGCGACGAGGCCGAGACCGAGTGCAACCATGGACGCGGGTTCGGGGACCGCTGCGTAATCCATAGAGAATCGATAACCATTGAACTGCGGAGAGGGAAACTCTTCGGTGAACGTGATACTAGGGATCGTAGCGGGAAGAGGGGCCGGCGCCGTGAAGTTTACGCTCGTCGTCATAAATGCGGCGTATTTTCGATTCGCAGCCAGCACATACGCTCCACCCGAAGTGACGGTTTCATTGATGATCTTGAAACCATTCCCCTGCATGTTTGTACTGTAGTAGAGTCCCTTAGCTGGACCGTAGGTCACTTCTCCAGGTTCAAATACATCGTTGTTGTTCGCATCTACGTATTCGTGAATCTCGACCATGCTGTCGAATTGCATGCCTGGATAGAGACTGTTCCCGCCTCCATTCACCAACTTTGAGTTGAGCGAAAAGGAGAAGTTCTTAATCTCGATCGGAACCACCCCAACTTTGAAGGTATTCCAGATTGCAAAAGTATAGGTTGGCTGCGAATAATTCCTGTCGAGATCGGCATTGAAGATACCGCCGGTACTGTTCAACGTGTACGTACCCATGGGAACGCCGTTCGTCGTAGATGTAGCCCCAAACGTGGAGGTTCCGGTCAGGGTCAGCCCAAACTGATGGAACAGGTAGTCGGAGTTATTCGTGTGGATGAATTGGGCTTGCGCCGCCATCGAAGCGCTTGCAAAAACAAGCACTGAGTAGAAAGATCTTCTCATTATGTTTCTCACCTTAAAAGAACTGCATAAAGCCCAAAGGGCCGAGGTCAATTGACCTGAAAT
>CAZBXR010000078.1:0-10252 GCA_964496145.1 uncultured Chthonomonas sp.
AGTGGTAGAGCGAGTGTGTCTTTCCGTCTCGAATCATTGTCCGGATGGAAGGCGTCGCCGTCATGATTTCAAAAGCGGCGACTCGACCCGAGCCATCTTTCTTCGGCAAGAGCGATTGGCTCACCACGGCTTGAAGCGTGACGCTCAATTGCGTTCGAATCTGCGCTTGTTGTTGGGGCGGGAAAACGTCGACGACCCGGTCGATCGTTTGGGCCGAGTCGACGGTGTGGACCGTGCTAAACACAAGGTGCCCCGTTTCTGCGGCCGTAATTGCAAGCTGAATCGTCTCCAGATCACGCATTTCACCGACCAGAATCACGTCTGGGTTTTGCCGCATAACGTGCTTCAGGGCATCGGAAAAACTGTGCGTGTCGGTCCCAAGCTCTCGCTGGTTGATAATCGACATCTTGTCTTGATGGACGTACTCAATCGGGTCCTCCACCGTCATGATATGCGCTCGCCGGTGCGTGTTGATGTGATTGATCATGGCCGCGAGGCTGGTGCTCTTCCCCGAGCCAGTGGGGCCGGTGACCAAGACGAGCCCTCGCGGCATGAGACAAATTCTCTTTGTCGCCTCGGGCAGACCGATTTCATCAATCGTCCGAATCTTGTAAGGAATAACACGGAAAACTGCCCCAATGTGACCTCGCTGCCAAAACATGTTGACGCGGAAGCGGCTAAGACCGGGGACGAAGTAACTCAAGTCACATTCTTTAAAGTCCCAAAGTCGTTTTTTGCGCTCTTCGGTGAGAATGGAGGTGAGAAGCTCGTGGGTGTCCTCATCGGAGAGGGGGGGCGCATCGGTCCGCACTAGATCCCCGCGGATTCTCATGATGGGGGGATTGTTTGCCTTGATGTGAAGATCGCTGGCGTCGGCGGCAACGAGTTCGCGAAGAAGTTTGTCAATGATCGCAGACATGAATGCTTGCCTTCTAGATTACAACTCTTCTAGACCCCGTAGGGCCTAGAAGAGCACTTTTTTCGACTATTGTCGTAAAAGTTGTTTCAATTCCGAGACGATGCCCGAATAAGTGAGGGCAACATCCTCGTCAATGATTCCCGCGCGCACGTAGCGTGCGAGAGACTGGTTCATGGTTTGCATGCCCCAGAAGGCACCCTCATTCATCATGTGATAGAGGTCTCCGAAGTGACCATCTTCAATGGCCTTTTGCACGGTGGGGGTCACGATGAGGATTTCGTTGACAACCACGCGGCCGGGGCCATCGCATCGCGGAACAAGCTTCTGCGCGACGATCGCCTTCAGAGAGTTCGCCATCCGCTGGCAAAGGTGAACCTTTTCGTGCGGCGGGAACATGTTCACGATACGGTCCAGCGTTTCGTAGGCGCTCGCGGTGTGAACCGTACTAAAAACGAGGTGACCGGTTTCACCGGCTTGCATCGCGACGTTCATCGTGATGACGTCACGCATTTCACCGATCAAGATGACGTCAGGAGCTTCTCGAACGACCGCACGCAGCGCGGGTTGGAAGTCGAGTGTGTCGATCCCGATCTCTCGGTGCGAAATATAGGCGTCCTTATCTTGGTGGACAATTTCTAGAGGGTCTTCAACCGTGACGATGTGGCACTTTCGGGTTTGGTTGATAATGTCAATCAGGGCCGCCAGCGTGGTCGTTTTCCCCGATCCCGTAGGTCCGGTCACGAGGACCAGGCCCTGTCGGTGCTTTGTCACCGTTTCCAGAACTTTCGGAAGGCCAAGCTGCTCCAGGGTTCGGATATCGAGAGGAATGATTCGGCAAACCAGAGCCACGGAACCGCGCTCTCGGTATACGTTGGTTCGAACCCGGCACTTGCCCGGAACCTCGAATGCAAGGTCCATTTCCAAGTTCTTTTCAAAGTTCGATGCCATGCGCTCGTTCATGAGCGAGTGTGCCAAACGATCCGTGGTGGCCCCATCAAGAATCGGGAAGTCTCCCGGAAGCGGACAGACCACAGAAAACTGTTTCATCATGGGGCGTTGGCCAGCCTTGAGAAAAACGTCTGAAGCGCCTTGCTCAAATCCGATTTGGATGAGCTGAGCCATGGAGATGGAATCGAGTGTTTGCATTTTTTCCTTGAACTGACTTGAGAGGTCGAGACCTTACTTTTTTCCAGCGGAGAGCGCGAGCGAGTATACCAAATAGCCTGCCGCAAGCGACCCTAAGCCGATGGCGACCCAGAAGAGAACGGGAAGCCCCTGCCCTGTTCCTTGGTTTGTTGCCTTTGGCTTTGGAGCCGGAGGTGTGGACGTCTCGGGGATGACGATTTGTTCGGGATCAGAGGTTAAAATTCTGACGCGGTATTCAATCCCGGCCGGGAATGTCACGGTTTCTCCGCGCAGAGCCACGGCCTCCGAAGCATGGGCCCGCAGCGTTCGGCTCCCGGGCTTCAAACCCTGAAAGGAGACCATCATAGCGTCCACCGCGAACTCATTGGTCACCCCCGTAAAGGCCCGGACGATCGGTTGCATTCGGAGGATGCCGCCTTGAATATCGATGAGGTTGTTTGTCCCAAATTTTGCCTTAAGAAATCCTGTAGAACCCCCGTTTGGATTCGTGTTATAGATGTAAAGACCCCGGGCATCGGCGCCGGCCTGCTGAGCGAGATACAAGCACTGTTGCCGCAACAACTCAGGCGGGTACTTGGGATTTAGCATGGTGACCTCGACGAGGTCCGCCCCTGTCGGCGCATGCTTTTGCACCACCACCATCGCCTTCGGCTTGGTGCTGTTCACAAGAAGTTTGAGCGAGGTCTCTGGATCTGGTTCTGCCTGCGCCATGCCGCAGAGAGGCAGGCAGGCGAGACCGAACAGGGTGGCAAACTTTGGTTTCAAGGTTAACAGTTTATCTTTTGAAGACCTATCTGCGCGTGAAAACGAAACATTTTGGCCACTTCCGACGTTTTCCCTAAAGAATCTGCTTCGATATGCCGATCATCGCGTCACAGGTGACACGCCGACTACGTACGTCTCGGAACGGGTTATAATAGCGGACCGATCCGTTAGGGTGAGCTGAACATGGAAGAATTTGATCTTATACAATCTGCAAGCGTCCCTTTGCTCCTTACGCCAGAGGGATACTCTTCCTTGCAGAAAGAACTTGAAAGGCTGACAACGACTAAGCGAGCGGAAATTGCCGATCGGCTTCGGGATAGTCAGCAACATGGAGAGTTCAGCGAGGACAACAGCGAGCTCGACGAAGTCCGTTTTGAGCAAGCAATGGTCGAAAGCCGCATCGCAGAGCTCAAGGCCATTTTTGCGGAAGCCCAAATGCTCGACGAATCCACCATTCCCTCTGATCGGGTCGGAATTGGATCGTGGGTCACCCTCGCCGATGCAGAAAGAAGTATCGAGTTTGAAGTCCGTGTGGTATCCAGCGTCGAGGCCAATCCGGACGAAGATTTGGTGAGCAATGAGTCTCCTCTCGGAACCGCCATCTTCGGAAAGACAAAGGGCGAGAAAGCCGCCTTTGTCGCTCCGAGTGGCAAGATCGAGTACACGATTAAGCAGATTCGAGCCTAAAGTTTTGCGGCTTTTTGGACAGGTTTCCCGTGAGCCATGACACCCGTGGCACCAAGAATTGTTCTATGAACATGAATCACGCAAAAGCCCTCGCCTTCTTCGCAGGTTGCATTGCCTTGCCGAGTGCCTTGGTCCTTGGCTGTGGTGGCGGCGGCGGTGGTTCGAGCACGGGGGGCACGTCGGGTGGCTCCTGTTCCCTCGCGGCGTACCTGCCCAACTACGCACCCGATATCGCCGGTGGAACGGACTTGCGCAAGTGGGATCGTTTCCCGCTCACCGTGTACCGAAAGGACCCCTCGGGTTGGAGTTCTCAGGACACAATCGCCTTTAATGCAGGGCTCAACGCTTGGCGGACGACCTCAGGAAACCAGGTGGATTTCACGATTGCGACGAGCGATGTGGGAGCCAACATCGTCGTGGAGTTTTTGGATCGGGCTTTTGTAAAGGATAATGCCGTTGGGCTCACCACGATCTCCTATGTGGGCTCAAGAATCCTTGAATGCACCGTCCAGATTGCAAACCGGAACTCGAGCGGAAGTCCCCGGAACCAAACCGAGCTGAACAAAATCATGCTTCATGAGCTAGGACATGCATTGGGGATTGGAGGACATAGTTCCGTGAACACGGACATCATGTATGCCTTTGTGGCCCCATCAAGCCCCACCACTCCGACTCAAAGCGACTGGAACACCCTCCGGACCGCATACTGCGACGCATTCGGTACTACCCGAGGCCCCGTCTCGCCCATCGAGGGTCCTGTAAAGACCATCGAGATCGCTTGCCCCGCAGATCACGATCACTGAATTGAGCAAATTTGGTCAAATCTTGCCACTGTGAAAGAGATAGCATGGGATGGGCATGAGACCAAGTACCTCGCAAGACTATCAAGCTTCGATCCGACTCGTCATTGAGCACCTTTTCACGCGGCTCGACGGCACGGTGTCGGTGCATGATCTCGCGGAGGTTTCTGGCTTTTCGAGGTTCCACTTTGGCCGCATATTCTCTGCGGCGATGGGAGAGGGCCTGCTGGAGTTCATCCGGCGATTGCGCCTCGAACGCGCCGCATTCCAGGTTCGAACCACGCAAGATTCTCTTGCGATCATCGGGCTTCGCGCTGGATTCGAGTCCGCCGAAGCCTTTGCGAGAGCCTTCAAGAATGCGTATCTGGTGACGCCTTCGGACTTTCGTCGGGCGCAGACGCGCCTCGACCTCCGAAGTCCGAATGGAGTTCACTGGACCCCAACGGGGTGGAACGGTGAGGTGGGGCTCATGCTCAAGGGAGACAAAATCATGGATATTCGAATTGAAAACGCGCCGAAGTTTACGGTCATCGCGATTTCGCACAAAGGCCCCTACTACGAGATAGGGCAGTCATTCCGGCGGATTTGCGGGTGGGCCGGACCGAACCGAGTCCCCTTCATGGGATCGATTGGCATCTACTACGATGATCCAGGCGTCACGCCGCCCGAAGAGCTTCGGTCGGATGCGTGCATTGTGGTGCCGGAGGGATACACGCTTCCCGCCGATGCCGACCCCGATATCCGCGTGGATACGGTGGGAGGCGGCTTGCATGCCATCACCACCCACAAAGGTTCGTACTCGGGCCTCAGCGATAGCTGGGCGCAGTTTCTCGGCCAAGCCATACCCGCAAAAGGGAAAACTATCGCCTACGGCCCGTCGTTCGAAGTCTATGTCAACGACTGTTCAGAGGTCCCAGAAAGTGAACTGATCACCGACCTCTATCAGCCGGTGGAGAACTCCTAGCCGCTAGGAATCATGCCTCGAATCCAACCTGCGAACCCGGCTGGTGTTCGGGTTTGCAGGTGAATGGTCCCTGGCCCCGTGAGGACGACCACAAAACCTTCTCCAGACTTGAGAGACCCGAAAAGCGACTTCGAAACGGTCCGCACCTCGTACCCCATCCCGTCACTGAAGGCAACCAAGTGTCCGGTGTCCACAATGTACTGTTGGCCCGGTTGGAGCGTGTAGCTGATGATCGCCCCAAAGGCGTTCACGAGGGCATCGCCTGAACCCTGAAGGTTGAGGAGGAACATCCCCTCTCCGCCGAAGAAGGAGCGGCCACTGGCCTTCGTCGACATCTGAATATGAGGGTCACAGCAAAGAAAACTGCCCGATTGAACGTTCATGCTGCCATCAATTCGCAATTGGATGATGTCCCCTGGTGTGGTCGGGGCGAGCAAAACCTCCCCAGGTCCTTGAGTCGCGGTAAACGTGGTTTGGAACACGCTTTCTCCGCCCAGGAGTCGGCCCAGGGCTTTCCCGATTCCCCCGGTAGCCTTGCTCTCGACATTGATGTTGGGTGACATACTCATCATCGCCCCAGATTCGGCCAAGATGGACTCGCCAGGCTGGAGCATGACGCGGGCGACGGCATAAGAGGGCTGATGCATGATTTCGTAGGTCATCGTGCCCGAGTTTTACCACTTCCATGCATACGAACATGGGCTTTGAGCCATAGTATTTGACGGTGCAAGTATTTTGAGTTCTATCACGTCGACGCCCGCCCCAAACCCACCCGCCGAAAACTACTCGCGGCTGGTGTGGCAAATGGCGGGACCGGCCGTGGCCGTCAATAGCCTCCAGGTCATCAATGTGCTTTTGGACCGATTCTTCATCGGCCACTTGCCGCAGGCCGCACTGACGGCACAAAGCGGCTCGATGAACCTCACTTTCTTGCTCTTCTCGTTGGCGGTGTCGATCGCCACCGGAACGACCGCGCTCGTCAGCCGGGCCTACGGAGCGGGGGATCGAGCCGAGGTTCGACAGGCGACTCAACAATCGCTGCGACTCGCCGTTCTCTGCGGGGGCCTCCTTTGTCTCCTTAGCTTTGGCTTGACTCCCTTTGTCGCGCGTCTGGTGCTTCCGCCCGGCGACCAGGCGGCCTATACGTTGCTTCTCCAGTTCGTAGGTATCTATTCGCTCGGACTGCCAGCCACCTTTATCATCCAGACCCTCGCCGCGAGTATGCGCGGCGTGGGCGACGCAAAGTCGCCGATGCGTATCTCGATGATCCACATCGGAATTCACGTTTTCCTCAACTTTGTCCTTATCTTCCCTACTCGTCCGGTTCAATTTGGAAATCTCATCTTTTCGTTGCCCGGTGCCGGCTGGGGATTGCCCGGCGCGGGGGTTGCCCTTGCCCTCAGCGCTTGGATCTCGGCACTTCTTTACATCGCCTATGCAAGGCGCACTTCCATCGGAGACGTCTTTCAACCCGGCCTTCCAAAGTGGGATTGGACGCTGCGGATTGGTCGTATTGCTCTTCCGTCGGCGGGGATGTCGATCCTCCGCGTGTTTTCGCTCACCGCGTTCACCATCATTCTTGCCCGAACTCCGAGTGCGGGAGAAGCGGTGGCCGCGCTGGGGATCGCGTTCGCGATCGAGGGAATGCTCTTCATGCCTGCCTTCGGCCTCTCGACGGCGGCCAGCGCTCTCGTAGGCCAAAGTCTCGGCGCTAAGAAGCCTGAACGAGCCCGCCGGATCGGCTGGGTGGCCGGTCACCACGCGGCTCTCCTCATCCTTGCGCTTGTGGTGCCCGTCTTCCTCGCCGCGCCGAAGATTGCATCGATCATGATTTCGGAGACGCCAAGTCCAAAAGCCAACTCCGTCGTGGCCACCAAGACCATTTCGGAAGCTGAAAAGAAAGAGCGGACCCGGAACGAGGCGGTGCAACTGCTGAGATGGCTTTGCTTGACAGAGATTTTCTTTGGGTATGCGATGGTGTTGGTCGGAGCCATCCAGGGGGCGGGGGATGTGAAGAGCACGCTCTGGATCACCATTGTCTCGTTGTGGCTCCTCCGGGTGCCCCTTGCCGCCATCCTCGGCCTCGGGTTCGGGTTAGGCTCCACAGGATGCTGGATTGCCATGAGCGGCTCCCAAGCCGTGCAAGGCGTTCTCGCGATGATCGTGTGGCACCGAGGGCGATGGCAACACGTGAAGGTATAGCGCGAGCGCGCATAATGAGATGACATGACCCTGCTCATCGTGCTCCTTGCCCTCTCCCAATCCTCTGGCCCGATGGCGTACACCGAGTTGAACGCGGCTCGGCAAAAAGGGATGGCAACCATGACGCCGCTCTTTTCTCGTCCAAAGGATGCCGAAATGGTCAAGAAAATGGCCCAAGAGGAGGGAGATCTTCGCCAGTGGCAAATGCACGTTCTGCCCGCCCTCAAAGGCTGGGGAACGGAGGGAGAATTGTGGCTCGCTCTCTCAACTGACCAAGAACTGCAGCTTAATCACAATCTTCTTTTCCGCCTCGAATCCACACCTTCCGGGTGGAAAATTGGTCCTGAGATCACAGAGCTTGAGCCTCAGGGCGCGAACCTGATCCAGGATTCCCTGGGCGTCGATCTCCGGGACATGGCCGCGAACAAGGTTCGGATCACCAGCCTCCAACACCTAAAAGATAAACCAGGGACCCGCGCGAGTTATTGGAAAATCAACCCTACGTACAAGTTGACCGGCTTGAAGGCCGGAGAGGGCCGAAACCCGTGGAACACGACCATCGCCCCGGAAGGGTACATCGAACCTCCTCAGAAGGGGCAGGCTGTCCAGGCCGGGGGGTTCATTTTCGTGGGAGATAGCGAAGCCCATGAGTGGTTGCATTTCACCTTTGAGGCAGAATTTGACGAAAGCGCCGGAGACCGGTTGGACGAAGGCGGTGCCTACCTCACCAGCTACTGGTTCCCTCACCTCAGCCGAATCACTCGTCCTACCCGCACCACAATCCTCGCGCCAAAGGGCATGAAAGCTCTTGGAGAAGGAGAACTCGTCAGCTTGAAAGAAACAAAGACCTACGGCGAATACACCTACGAATGCAAACTTCCGGTGACTTGGTCGAAGGCCGTTGTCGACAATTATCAAGAGGTGGGGATCCGCGAGGTCTCGGGGGTCAAACTCCGTACGTGGCAACTCCCTCCCGTGGACAAAAAGCGATCCACGGCGGACCTTGATTTGATGGAGCGAGCCCTGAAGCAGTACTCACAATACGGTCGCTTACCGTTCAAATCCTATGTCTGCGCTGATGCCAACGGCTATTACGGAATTGAGAGCTATTCATTTACGCTGATCGAGGCAAAAGGGACCACCGGGGCCGTGAGCCACGAACTCGGCCACACATGGTTTGGGGGAATGGCCCCTTGTCGGTACATCGACGATAGCTGGTGCGAAGGGGTGACTCAGTATGTCGACAGCGTCCGGCTGTTGGGAGATCGGGACGGAACCCTCATCAGTGGATTCCAAACGATGCGAAACAATGTGCCACTCGATGAGATGGCAAACTGCTGGAGCTTTGGAAGCGCGAGCTACACCCGGGGAGCCTACGTACTCCATATGTTGGAGGCGGTCATCGGCAAAGACGCCATGACGGAAGCCTTGCGGGTCATCGCAGCCACCCGAGACCCTCTTCTCGACTGGCACCGCCTCAGAGGGATTTTCGAGAAAGCCTCGAAGCAAAACCTCCAGTGGTTTTGGAACCAATGGGTGACCTCGGCGACCTGGCCCACGCTCAAGATAGATGCCGTTTCGGGAGACGAGGTCTCGGTGGTCCAGAAGGGAACGCCGAAACCGTATCGGCTGAGATTTCGCATCTTAGGCGGAGACAAGCCCGTGGAAGTCACCCTGGACCAAAGCTCAAACACCTTCACCGTTCCAGGCCTCTCGGGAAAAACTCCGAAGCTCGAAGTTTTTCGATACACGCTCGCGAAAACCTAACTCATCGGGAGAGCACTCGCGCCGAGGGCAAAGTACTGGCGGGCATTCTCACTCATGTCTCCAACCCGGACTTTTCGGCCCGAGGCGATGCCCTGCTTCACAAGCATCTCCATGTTGCCCTTGGGGGCGACCTCAACAAAGTCTAAGCGCCGACACAAACTCGCGGCGAGGGCATCTCGCTCTCGATTCGCGTTGCGATGGCTCGTGGAGAGCGGCCCCACCGCGCTGATCACAAGATCGACCGTAGGATCGAACTGGAACCTCCAGAGTCGTGCCGCCCGAAATGGCTCGGACTTGAGTTCGGGCCCGAGGGCCTGGAAGAACCCGCGTGTGAGCACAAGAATGCGAGGAGCTCCCCATCGCAAGGGGGCAATGGCGCTCCGCTGATACTCGGGCGTGTCGTGACCCGAAACGAGAACTTCCCCGTTGAGGACGCCTTCCTCCGCGGCCTTGTCAATGGTCTCCAGCCCCGCTCGACTTGTCTTGCGAGAGCTGAAAATGCCGAAAGTCGACCGCTTCACCAAATTGTGATTCCCGTAGAAGAAAAGGAGCCCTGGAGGATCGGGATGGAATTCGGTAAGGGCCTCTGGATAGTGCGGCTCGACAGGCGTGGCAAAGACCACGCCGAATGAATCGAGGAGTTGCAACGACTCGGCCGCCGTTTTGAGATACTCCTCCTTGTGATCGTGCCAAAGAGCCGCCGGCTTCAACCCAAACCGGTAATCCTCTCTCAGTGCCTCGGGGCTCAAGGCGAGAAACTCGTGAGGTTTCGTGCCGATAAGTTCATTTCTCGTCGTGACCCGTGCGACGGCTTTATCCCCTAGCCCTGGGACCATCGAGAGGGCGTACGTCAGTTGGCGCGGAGAGATCTCGACGGGTTTCTTCATGGATTAAACCAAAGTCAATGCATGGCGAAGAATTTTCACCACGGCCTCGCCTTGGACCTGCATCACGTCTACAACCTCGCTGTGATCCAGAGTCGCCTCTGTCATACCTGCGGCA
>CAZBXR010000079.1:0-10223 GCA_964496145.1 uncultured Chthonomonas sp.
CTTTTAGTGGAAATAGCCTATTCTATAATGTACAGACATCGATGATTGATCGCCAACAAACGTAGCGAACTCTCATCCGTCCGTTAAACCAAATCCACTTGGACATCAGGTCCAAGGTCTGATGCGAAGCGACAGGTAAGGTCGCCGTACGGGGCGAAAGCCCCCAGAGCAGGATTGGCGAGAGTGCCCTGAGAAACAGGGGCACTCTGTCGCCAAGGATATTTTGGAACTCTCCCCCCGAGAAACCCCTATTTTCTGGTATCCTACGCCAGCGCAAAAATTAGGTTCATTTGAACCCAGTTCTTTGCTGAACCACTTTGGGGGTCAATATCACCGATGTCTAGGATGACAGATCGACTACGGAAAACGACCGTGGCGAAGAAGGGAATGCTTGCAGGCTTGTTGGCATTCCTTTTGGCATTTCTACCTACCTTCAGCTTTGCCGCTGGGGGCGAGAATGTCCGCCTCGTTTTCTCCAACTCTGACAAAATTTACTTATACGTATCACTCGCTCTCGGGGCGCTTGCCCTGATCATTGCGATTGCCATGAGCAATGGGCTGATGAAGCTCACTCGTGGCACTGACCGCATGATTGAAGTTGGCGACGCCATTCGGGCGGGCGCCATGGCCTATCTGAAGCAGCAGATTCGAACAATGTCCTTGTTCGTTATCTTGATCGGCGCTGGCCTCTTCTTCATGCACCAAGGAGCCGACGGCACTTCCCTGGCTCTTTACATTTCGCTCGCCTTCGTGCTCGGTGTGGCCGCATCGTACATTGCTGGCTACATGGGTATGAAGATGGCTGTAGAAGCCAACTCGCGAACCGCCGCTGCCGCTCTTTCGAGCTACGCGCTGGCTCTGAAGACCTCTTTCCGGTCTGGTGCCGTTGCTGGTTTGTTCACCGTGGGCATGGGCCTTCTCGGTGCCACCGCCATCTTCCTTCTGTTCGCGGAAGACGCCATGAAGCTCCTTGTCGGCTTCGGCTTTGGTGGATCGCTCGCCGCCCTCTTCATGCGGGTTGGTGGAGGAATCTTCACAAAGGCAGCTGACGTGGGCGCCGACTTGGTCGGTAAGGTCGAAGCAGGAATTCCTGAAGACGACCCAAGAAACCCAGCCGTTATTGCTGACAACGTCGGCGACAACGTGGGCGACTGCGCCGGTATGGCCGCAGACGTCTTCGAGTCCTACGAAGTGACTCTCGTTGCCGCCATCGTGCTCGGTGCAGCGACCGCCGCCGTCCTCGACCAAGAGACATGGATGAGACTCATCCTGTTCGCTCTCATGGCTCGTGGTGTGGGTATCGTGGCTTCGCTCATCGGTATCTATTCCGTCAAGGGTTCGGATGACCTCAACAAGGATCCGCTCAAGTTCATCTCGAACGGATTTAAGTCTTCGGCAATCATCGCCGCCATCGGCACCGCAGCGGTTGCGTACTTCATGCTCGGTGGAGCAAGTCCAACTCAGCAAGTCCTCTCTTACGGCGTGCAGACTCAATCTGAAGGTCAACTTCGACTTTTTGATGATGTAAAGAAAGCTGAACTCGAAGTCGCCAACAAGCTCTACAAGGGCGATGTGAAGAAGGTTAAGGCCGCAGACCTTAAGGAATATGCATTCATTAAGGAACTTCGCCTTGACACGAAAGAAGCTGAAATGGCCGTTGGAGAACTTCTCAAGCGACCTGCAGCAGAACGCCCCGAAGCCAAGCCGGCAAAGGGCTACACTCGTATCACCCTCAACGATACGAAGAATCCTGTTCTCAAGTACAGCCTCACCAAGCCGAACACCAAGGTCCCCGAGCAGGGTCAGGCACCCCCTGAACCTGTAAAGGTCACCCTTGAAGAAATCCTGAAGATTTCCCAAGGATTGGTCGATTCGGAGACGATGAAACCGATCACGGATGCGGCGGCTCAGAAGAAGGCTCGAGAAGCCAATGAGCCAAAGGCTTGGTTCATTTCGGTCAAGTCGCCGTCGGCTGCCGGTGGACCTAGCACCCCGACAGAAACGAAGGGCTGGTTTGGCCCTATCTCCCGAGTCCTGCTTGACGCAATGATTGCTCAAGCTAGCAAGACGAATAATCTCACGATTAACATCTTGGATGATCCGGCGAAGCAAGGCAAGAAGCCGCTTCCTGCGGTGTACATGTCGAATCCTGAAGGCAAGCTTGCCGTAGGAATTCCAGGCTTCGATATGCGCGATAGAATCAGCAGCATTGGATTCGATCCGAGCTATGTCAAGGTCTCACCGACCGAGTACAAAGCGCTCGAAGAGAAGGCACGTACAGCCAACGAGCCAATCGATGCATCCCTGACAGGTTCGACCGAGATTCTCGGTGGAGCGACACGGGTCGCTGAGTGGTGGAGGTTCTTCCTCTGCGTATTCTTCGGACTTCTCATGGCATTTGCATTTGAGAAGCTGACTAACTACTACGTATCGGTGGATAAGAAGCCGGTTCAAGAAGTTGCCGAAGTCTCCTCTGCAGGTCCTGCCCCGATGATCATCCAAGGATTCAGCTTCGGCCTCGAATCTTCGGTGTTCTCGGTTCTTGCCATTGTGGTGAGCTTGCTCGCCCCACTCTTCATATTCCCACCCGCAGAATTCGGGGGTCCGATCTTGAGCTTCTACGGAATCGCTCTCGTTGGCCTCGGTCTTCTCACCACCACCGGTTACATCCTCGCGATGGACACCTTTGGTCCGATTTCGGACAACGCCCAAGGCGTGTTCGAAATGTCGGGTGCTGGACATGAAAACCCAGAAGCAAGCCGAGGCGTGCAACGACTCGATGCGGCTGGAAACACGACCAAGGCTCTCACAAAGGGCTTTGCCATCGCCACAGCGGTGGTTGCGGCGGTTGCGCTGTTCCACAGCTATGTCGAGGCATCGAAGCTGACCGATACAGGTATGCGACTCGAAGTCCCCATCATCTTCCTTGGATTGATGATTGGTGGCGCGGCTCCGTATCTCTTCTCCGCGTTCTCGATCAACGCTGTTGGCCGAGCTGCATTCCAGCTCATCAACGAAGTTCGAGACCAGTTCCGAAACGATCCAGGCATCATGGCTGGTACTTCCAAGCCAGACTACGGTCGATGCGTTGCAATCGTAACGGCCGCGGCCCAGAAGGAACTTCTTGGCCCTGGAATCCTCGCGATCTTCCTTCCGGTTGCCGTTGCCTTTGGCTTCAGCATCGGAAACCCAGTGACCTACGTCAACGGCGTAGCGTACAACCTGGGTGGAGCACAGGCTCTGGGTGGCTTCTTGGTCGGAACTATCGTTTCCGGTCAGTTGCTGGCCGTTCTGCTCGCGAACTCGGGCGGTCTCTGGGATAACTCCAAGAAGCTCATCGAAGATGGACTTCACGGCGGTAAGGGAACGGAAGCTCACAAGGCTGCTGTTGTCTGCGACACCGTCGGAGACCCGTTCAAGGACACGGCTGGTCCTGCTCTCAACCCGCTGATCAAGGTCATGAACCTGGTCGCGTTGTTGCTGGCTCCAATCATCATCATGCCGCACTCCGTCGGAGTTCTTATCTCCGTAACGGTAGGTTCGGTCTTCTTCCTCGCGTTCTCGTTCTTCTGGTCAAAGAGAGGATCGATGGCGTCGGGAATGAAGGATGCAAAGGCCGCGCCCAAAGCAACCGAGTAATCCGACTCCGGATTCTTGACCCCAAAAATCCCCCAGCAGTCTGCTGGGGGATTTTTTTCGTAGAAATTGTCAAGTCTTTGCGAAAAGAGTGATATAGTCAGTATTACGAGGGACAAAAATGTCAGATCCACGAGACGTTGATTCCACGAAAATGCTTCGTCGAGAATTCACGAAGCGCCAAGTTGATCTTGGTTTTGCCGACCTACGGGTTACGCACGGAGTTGCTTACATCCGAGGCACCCTCTCGCTCGTTCGAGGTGCAGATGGTGAAATCCACGCAGTTGTAGGCCACGTCGTGCATGCCCTCCGATCCAAGCCCGAGTTCCGGGATGTGGTCGTTGATGCCACCATGAAGTAACCCCTCTAGGCCCCAATCCGTTCGTCCTTTCAGGTCGCCATAATAGAGTCGCGCCCTATGGAATTCGTTCGGACTCAGGACCGTTGCAAGACCGCCTTCGAGGCGATGTCCCTGGTTCAGTCCGGGCACCATGTGTATGTTGGGTCCAATTGTGGCCAACCCGTTTCGTTGACCGATGCTCTGTGCGAGCATGCAGACCGCCTGCGCGATGTCAAGATTTATCACTTGATCACCTTTGGGTCTGCGCCCTACAGCGACCCGCAATACACCGAAAGCTTTCGCCATAAGGCATTCTTCATCGGACCAAACACCCGAGCCGCAGCCGACGCGGGCCGGGTGGACGTCATCCCGGGCAGTCTGAGCGAGATTCCCCGTTGGTTCGAAGAGGGCGTTGTCCCCCTGGATGTGGCATTGGTCCAAGTGTCTGAGCCGGATTCGAACGGGATGGTATCGCTCGGCGTGAGTGTCGATCTCGGGTGGGCGGCTGTACACGCGGCAAGGATCAAGATTGCCGAAGTGAACCCTCACTGCCCGAGGACGCATGGCGCCTGTCAAGTTCCGCTCTCCCTGTTTGATGCTTGGGTGCCCTCCGATCGACCTTTGATCGAGCATCCCGGTGCCCCCGCCACACCTGTCTCCAGCAAAATTGGGGCCCACATTGCCGACCTCATTCAAGACGGGTGTACGGTCCAAACAGGTATCGGGAGCATCCCTAGCGCCCTGATTCCAGCCTTGAGTGATAAGAATGACCTAGGAATTCACACCGAACTCCTGGGAAGCGCGTGGTTGCCGCTCATCGAATCTGGAGTCGTTACTGGGGCAAAGAAAGGACTGCATCGAGGTCTTGTCGTCGCCAGTTTCTGCATTGGCACCGAAGCGCTTTACCGGCATCTTCACGACAACCCCCTCTACTACTTCGCGCCCACGAGCTATGTGAATGATTCGAAGATCATTGCCGCCCACGACAATATGGTCTCCATCAACGGAGCCCTCGAGATCGACCTCACGGGCCAGGTCGTGGCGGATAGCATCGGTTCGAGGCTTTACAGCGGTGTGGGAGGGCAACTTGACTTTGTGCGTGGCGCGACGCTCAGCCGAGGGGGGATGAGCGTCATTGCCTTGCCCAGCACGGCCAAGGGAGGCACGATTTCGCGGATAGTCCCCACTCTGGCGGAGGGTGCCGGAGTCGTCACGCCTCGCAGCGATGTCCACCACGTCGCGACTGAGTTTGGGACGGCGAATTTGAAGGGCAAAACCATCACCGAGAGAGCAGAAAGGCTCATCGAGATTGCTCATCCAGATTTCCGGGAATCCCTTCGCGAGCAAGCCAAGCGGCTGATGATTATCCGACCGTGAGTTCGTGGTCGAGCGTTGAAGGCGCTCCCATGAAGCTTCCCACGTCGCCAGCCACGTAGAAACTTCCCGTGACCAACAGGGTCACGTCTGACTTCGAAGCCAAGTCCGTCGCAAAGCTAATCCCTTCGGCGAGATCGCTATACGCGGTGGCGCGGATGCCCATGCCCCGCAGCGTCTCGGCCGTGTCGGCTGGTTTTCTGGCCCGGAAGAACTCAATGGGAACCACAATCGCGTCGGTCACAAGGTCCTTGATGGAAGAATAAAACGACTCGAGATCATGCCCTTCCAGCATGTTTGTGACCAGCACGACCTTCTTCACCCCTATGGCGTCGAGTGACTCTCGCAAGTTCTGCGCGGCATCGGAGTTGTGGGCCCCATCGACGATCACCGGCACCCCGCAATAGGTGAATTGCTGAAACCTTGCAGGAATGAACGCGCGCGCGACCCCATCTCGCATCATTTCTGGGCTCCGCATGGCTCCCCCGGCGATCACCGACATCACGGCGATGGACATGTTCTCTGGTTGCATGTGGCCACGCATCCCAGGTCGCAATCCGCTCACTTCCCCATCGGGGTATCGCACGACGTACCCGTTGGCACCGTACTCTAATTGGAACTCACGGCCAAATCGGTAGATCGGCGCTCCCGCGTCTCGGGCGATCGATTCGATGACCTCGCGAGGCCCATCGGCCATTGGCCCCACGACCACCGGAACTCCGCGCTTGATGATTCCGGCCTTTTCCGCCGCGATCTTTTCTTGGGTGTCTCCCAAGATCGCCATATGATCCCATCCGATGCTTGTGATCACCGAGCATGCCGGAGAAACTACGTTGGTCGCGTCTAGCCGACCTCCCAAACCGACTTCAAGGGCCACCCACTCCGCTTTCAAGTGGCGAAAATAGGCGAAGGCCATCATCGTCTTGAACTCGAACTCGGTGGGTCCTCCGTGGGCTCCGCTCTCCATCGCCTCTGCGTGGGGGCGAATCTGCGAAGCTAAACTGGCAAAAAGCTCTTCGGAGATAAGACCAAACCCGGACTGAATTCGCTCACGGATATCGAAAACATAGGGGCTGAAGTAGCCACCCGTTTGGTAACCCTGTTCGTGCAAGATGGACTTGACATAGGCCGTGACACTTCCCTTGCCATTTGTCCCGGCGACGTGGATAAAGCGGGGAGAAACCGGCCCCACTCCCACGTAAGCCATCAAGCCGCAACGATACACAAACTCTTCCATGCGGTCTAGGCCAAGATCCCAACCGCGTGATTCTAGAGAGCGTATATATTCGTTCGCTTCCGAAAAGGTCATAGAATGTTTCATACTACGCTCAAGATCGCCTCATCATGTGCGTCTTAGAGAACAAAAATGGCGATTCACCAAGAAAATTGTGATGTTTGCAATCAACTTGAGAGGTGCGCCAGCGGTAACCACCCTCGTTACTTAGCGACACTTCGGGTTACAACCGTCGTCTTAGGGCCCCACCAAAAATGGCCAGGGTACGTGGTTCTCCTCCTTCAGAAGCCCTACACCGAGCTGACCCAACTCAGCCGATCTGAACAGATTTCCCTTATGGAAGACATCGCCGAGGTCGCGGCCGCGGTGGAATGTTTCACGGGCGCACACAAGCTGAACATCGAATCTCTCGGCAACATTTGCCACCATTTGCACTGGCACATCTTCCCTCGCCAGACCGCTGAGCCGCAGCCACTCGATCCTGTATGGGTCCAGATGCCCGCCCCTGGAGAGTGCGAGTTCGACCCCCTCCTCCACCGATCCATCCAAGAAGGACTTAGGGCCCGGCTATCGCCTTAGTTTGAACCTAAAAAGGTACAATGGAGAGGTCCCATGAGCTCCATTTCCGCCCTCGATGTTGCCTTCCCGAAGCCGATTTCACGTGCGATTCTGGACGAGATGGCCGGTTACGTGATCTTCGATCCGTACCCCTTCGTGTTGGATTTAGAGAAAGGTCACGGGATGTACCTCACGACGGTGGATGGGGACGAGCTCTTCGATTGGGCTGGTTTTTACGGGAGCAGGCTCATTGGCCACAACCACCCGGATCTGTACGAGCCGGACTACGTGCGTCGGCTTACTGTCGCCGCAAACAACAAAACGGCCAACCCCGATTTTATGACCCGCGAGTGCCTCGCGTTCTACAGGTTGCTCCATAAGCACGCCCCAAAGGTCATGAATAAGGACTCGCTTGAAGTCTATGCCGTGAACTCGGGGGCAGAGGCGGTCGAGAACATGATGAAGTACATGATCGCTCGCTTCAACAAGAAGTGCCAAGATCAGGGCCGATTGCCCGCTCACCGACGGTTCCTGTACTTCGACAAGGCATTCCACGGAAGAACCGTCTTCGCGCTTGGCGTCACCCAAACCATGGACCCTATCGCGACGAAGGATTTTCAAGGTCTGGGGTCGAGTGGCAACATCAAACTTCCCTTCCCGAGTGTAGGAAGCAGCCACAGCCCAGAAGAAGCCGCAGAGATTACAGAGCGCGCGCTCCAGATGGTAGAGATGGCCCTGTCCCAGATGTCCGAGGAGATCGTCGGCATCATTATTGAGCCCATTCAAGGCGCCGGGGGCCAGCGATGCGCGCTTCCAGAGTTCTTCCAGGGTCTCGCGAAATTAGCCCACCAATACAACGTTTACGTGGGTTACGACGAGGTTCAGACGGCGGGGGGAGTCACCGGTGAGATGTTTGCGATTGATCACTTTGACCTCCCGTACGCTCCCATTGCCGTCGCGAGCGGAAAGAAGTTTGGGGCGGGTGTCTTGTGGATGCAAGAACCCCTCGAAGATGTCGGCATTCTCGATTCCACTTGGGGCGGAACCCTCGCCGACATGGTGAGAGTTGTCCAAGAGTTTGAGATCGTAGAACGCGAGCAACTCGTGCTTCAGGCTTCCGAGAAAGGCGCGTATCTCCGAGAGAAGCTTTTGGGCCTGACAAAGAAGTACCCAAAGCTCATCAGGAATGTTCGCGGGATGGGCCTCTACCAAGGATTCCAGCTCGATTCGCCCGAGAGGAAACGATTCTTCATTGAAGAAGCGCTCATGCGGCACAAAACGATCTTGCTGGGAGCCGGGCTTATCAGTTTGAGGTTCCGGCCCAACCTAAGCGTCACCTACCAAGACATAGACAGACTGATCCAAATCCTCGACGACATCGCCGTCAGCGCGGCTTAGAGATCGACCGTTTCGGTGCGGTCGGAATAGTAGAGCGTGATGGTCGGGAATGGAAGACCCATTCCCGTGAGGATGTCTCCAAATCGCTTCACATGGTTTGTTTCCCAGTGAGCCTGGAGCTGATCCCGGGTTTCCCATTCTTCATAGAAAAGGAACGACTCAGGATCGGAGACATCGGCGAGGAGCCGATACACGAGACAACCAGGATCTTGGGGCGAGAGCGCCAACACCTCTTTGCTCGCCTCAAGGAAGGCGGGCACGACCGGTGCCGGCACTCTCAAAAGCCCCTTCAGAACAATCATTAGTCCAATAGGGTGGCCGACTCAAGCCGGTCGCCTTTGCGCAACTGTTGCACGATGGGGAGACCTTCAATCACGTTGCCAAACACGACGTAATTCGAGTCAAAATCGGGGATGGCGACTCCACAGATGTAGAATTGACATCCTGCAGAATTCGGGTCGCTCGCTCGGGCCATCGCAATCGCGCCAGCCGTGTGCTTCAGCGGGTTTGCCTCAAAGTTGATAGAGAATCCTGGGTGTCCAGTGCCGATCCGCGGGTCTGTGAGCGGCAGTGTCTTGGTCTGAGGGTCGCCGCCTTGAATGAACTGAGGCAAGGACTCGTCGGGGCCGTATCGGTGGAAGAACGTGCCGTCGTAGAATCCGCTCAGAGCCAGGCTCATGAAGTTCTGCGTTGTCTTCGGGGCTTCGTTTCTCGCCATCCGAACGAAGATTTCGCCCTTGTCCTCAACCTTGATTTTCACCACAGGTTGGTCGCTGACGAGGACCTTGTAAGAGCCGACTTTCGTTCCGTCGCGAAGGCTCTTGCAGTTGATTGTGAACATCCCAGAAGTCCTTGGGGCCGTGAACACGCCTTGATCGGTGATCAAACCACCCGAAGCGGACCAGGCAACCTCGGACGTCCCTTGGCCTTGCACATTCGGGAGAAACTTGATCGTTTCCCCAAAGGTCCATCGGGGCTTCACTGCCGTTGGCGCGATGGAGACGGAGACCGAAGAGGCCACGTCGATCGTAGAAACGGCGAAGATGTCGGGTTTCCCCTTCACTTGAACACGCACGCGATAGGTGCCTGGAGTAGATGGGGTGCGGTATCGGCCGTCCGTCGTGACGGTTCCATTTGCCGAGCCACCCTCCACGCTCCACTCGACCTGTTCGACTCCGCCCACCGGCACTGCTGAAAGCTGGACAAAGCTATCTACAAGAGCACCCGTGTTCGCCGGGGTCACTCGCAGACCTGTTGTTGGGTTGCCCCCACTTCCACCGCAGCCAACGAGAGCCCAAACGAGGACAAGGAGAAGAACGAGAAGAGATGTGCGCTTCACAAAGGGTTTGTACCCTACCGGACCACCCAATTGAGAGCCTAAAGGCTATTGAATAGACTGATTCAGAATTCGATTGGCCACAAGAATGGGTTTTTCGCATCGCAAAGCGATGGCGATGGCATCGGAAGGACGCGCATCCAGGGTGATTTCTCGGTCCCCCATTTTGAGAAAGAGTTGAGCGTAATACGTAGTGCTCAGCAGGTCGTCAATGAGGATTTTCTCAAGCTCGGCGCCAAGCTTATCAATGAGCGTCTTGATGAGATCATGGGGCATCGGCCTGGGCGCAGAGTTGCCTTCAAGGCTTAACGTAATCGCACTTGCCTCAAACCCTCCGATGAGGATGG
>CAZBXR010000080.1:0-10187 GCA_964496145.1 uncultured Chthonomonas sp.
CGGCTTCGCGATACGCCCGCATTCGTCAAGAGCGAGAACAGCACGCTCAAGAGAAGTTGCCGGCTCCGTCTAGGACGAGAGGCACCGTTTCGACCACGTTGTCGGAGAGATCGGCCAGTTCGACCACTCCGGTTACGGTCGAGACCGTTCCGGTGTATCCACTCGGTCCAAAATCAATCTTTCCGCTCAAAGTGGTTGGAGCAAACAGCAGGTTTCCTGTTCGAGCTTCGAGCTGAACAGTATTCCAGGTTCCAGCATCCAACGATGCCATGTCGCGCACTTGAATGGACCAAACGCCGGCGGCGGGCTCACCCCAAAAAGCATTGGACATGAACTTCCAGTTGATGTCGGCCGTTCCATCAGATCCGGCTTGGACGAAGAGTCGGCGAGTGGTTCCGGACGGGCTGGTGACAAATGCCTCCAGATCGCCTCGGAACGCATGGGTGATGTTCAGTGAAACGCTAAGTTCTTCAATGCTCCCAGGTTGCGTGAGGGTCACTGTCCTTGTCACACCGGTCGAAGAGTTATCCGGAATCGCGGCACCGACGGATTGCACGGCGCTTGTTTCCACCGAAAGGGGACCGGCTTCGCTGTATTCGTCGGCGAGGTTCAGCATGTCGCCGACCTGCACGAGCCCAAAACCGTAGTTCGGGTTGAACCAGATTCCTGCGGCGTTTTGTCGCCAACCCCCATCGGAGGTGGCGGTGCTGTCCGTCAGGTCCACTCGCTTCGAACTCCGAGCGAGCAAGTGCTTTGCATAGCGGACATTCGCCGAGGGTCGCTTTTGGACCAACAAAGTCATGGCGCCTGAAACCAAAGGAGCCGCGCCCGAAGTCGCTCCGAATCGAGACGTATAGTCTGGGTTCGGGAACGAATCAAGCCCTCCGTTGTATCCAGCCGACTCGGTCGTGCGGTCGGTGGTGATCATGCTGAGGAACGGCTCGCTGACCGGGCTCGTGGGAGCCACACAGGTAAGGCTCGCGCCAAAGGCGCCAGAGGTGTAAAACAGTCCGTCACTCCCGAGTCCGGAGACAACGATGGTTTCGGGAATGCCTCTTTCAAGAAACTTGGTTGTATCTTCGCTGGATGAACCCCGTGAGTTGCCGGCGCTGCGAACGTGGATCGTGCCCGTGGCGGCGGAATCCCGAATGGCTTGGGCGACGGCCGCAGAGTTCGTATACGCGAGTGTCGGGCCGTAGCTATGGTTCTTGACACGAATGAAGGCGCTCCCTGCGATGCTTCGATAGCGAGTCGCATCAATGTTCTGTGTTTCGAACTGCGCGCCATTTTCAAAGTCGATTCTCAAGCCGCCTAATGTGGCCCGAGGGGCCACCCCAGTGATGCCTGCGGCGTTGCCTCCCCGAGCGGCGATCAAGCCGGCGACGGCCGTGCCGTGGTTATCGAGCGATGTTGCCGGAGTAGGAGTGCCCGTATTGTTCCCAAAGTTGAAGCTGTTGGGGACGCTGACGTTCGTGGCGAGGTCTGGGTGGTTCACCTGCAGGCCATCATCAACGACCGCCATGATGACGCCTAAACCGGTCCAATCTAAGTTCCATGCGGGGACGACTTGGATGTCGAGCCCAGCCGTGAACGTGTTATTCAAGTACCACTGCCCGGGCCATTCCGCCGCGGGATTTCCGGCGTTATAAAAAGGGTCCGTGGGGACAAACTGGTCGCGAACCTGGGGATAACCCGAATTTTGGTAAGCCCATTTCACTTCTGGGAATGTGCGCAGGAATTCGGCGCCGGAACGAGCCACGCCCGAGTTTTTGAACTGAAACTCGTACACCCCGCCGCCGCTCTTGAGAGGTCGATACCCCTGGGTCCCGGCCAGAGAAGAGAGATGATCCACCAAGAGAGGGTTTGAAAGTTGGAGGATGACGCTCTTCCGTGCGTCTTCGTTTGGCTGAACTGCAGGCACGGAAACCTTCGTCGTTCGTTTTGCATCTTGCGCTGCAAGCACGGCCCCTCGATGGGTCGACGGAATGCCGGCGAGTGCATAGGGAGCCATGGCTCCGAGGATCGCAAGTAGGGTGAAGGTTCGCATGCTGTTCTCGAGTCTCTTAGTTTACGACAGGATTCGTGCCAAAACGGTTGGAAAACTCTCGTGGATTTACGGGGTTTCTAAGTTTCCGCCTCTCAAGGCTTGCCGATCAAGCCTTCCACGAGCATTCTTAGCTTCTCGCGTTCGGCGACCCAGTTCAACTTCGACGCGGTCAAGGCTCTCCCTTGTTCCCCCAGCCTCTTTTGAACCGATGGATCCTTGACCAAGGTTTCGATGGCGTCGGCCAGGGATTCTGGGTCTCCGGCGCGGAACGGAATGCCGACCTCGTGGCCTGCCAAAAGCTCTTGATGGCACGAGAGATCGCTGTAGACCAGAGGCAAGCCGAGCGCCATGTAGTCGAGCATTTTCACGGGCCAGGCGACAAGGTTATTCCCTTCGGCAAGGTGCGGGACGAGACCAATGCTCGCTTCGCTCGCCATCTTGAGCCCCTCGTGCCACTCGTAGGGTCCGAGCAGCTTCACGTGGCGGGCAATTCCGAGGCGATTGGCCTCACTTTCAAGCTTTCCAGTCAGTTCTGCGCTGCCCCGGCCTGCAATGATGCACTTCGCAGGAGCGCCTCTTCGATCGAGAATGGCGATGGCTTCGAGAATGTTGAGCAAGCCACGGTTCAGGTTGAGGGAGCCGGAGAAAATGCACGTGACACCATCGCGCTGAGGATCGGGAAGCGAAAGGTGGGGGGTGAGATCGGGAAAATTGGCCACGATCACCATCTTTTTGTGGATGTTTCGATAGTGATCGGCCACGCCCTCGGTGACAACGATGAGACCCGCACACCGCTTCACCAACATCCTCTCCCAACGGTCCCAAGCCGTGGAGAGAAGAGGGCGAACGGCCTCAGGAATCCATTCTCGATCCCTAAGCACCTCGACGTAAAGTTCATGGGCGTCAAAAATGACAGGCTTGCCGCGCTTCCGAGTCAGGATCGATCCGAGCAACTCTGGTTCGTGGACGTGGTAAAGATCGGGCTTCAGGGCCGCCGCGATCTTCGCAACTTGCCCTCGGCGAGCCATCCGCTTCAACGAGCTTTCGATGTACGGGACCGGGTGTACCCACACTCCGTTTTCATGCTGGTATGGCGCCTGCGCGGAATCTGCGGCAATCAGGTGTACCTCGTAACCTAGCTCGGCAAGATAGCCCGAAGTGCGGGTCATCACCCGCGCATCGTCGCTAGGGTGCCCGGAACACACTTGCACAATTCGCTTAGGCATGGAGCGGGTTCTTGAGGGCCTCCGAAGGTTCCCTTTGTCGTACTCCGCTGAGCATCAGGAGAAGGATGAGACTGATCAAGACACCCGAACTGAGGAGCGTGGTCTCGATGGCTTGTTCACCCCAAACAATGGCAAAAAACGCGGCAAACACGCACAAAACTTCAAAGTTTCCATGCCTGGCCATCCCATCTACGACCCTCAGAATCATGGCCGCCACAATGCTCACGAGGAAGAGGCCTGGGTAACCAAAGTTCCCAAACATACTTGCCCAGGCATTGGCATTGTAGTTATCATTTTCTCCAAAACCATAACGCATCCCCACGATGCGCGCCTTCGGGGTGACGGCGGGCAGACCGAGCAAGGTCGCAAAAATCGAATCCCTCATGAGCTTGGGATCGTCCCGAAACTGCTCGTAATAGAAGGTGGTACTCACTCCCTTCGACACGATGAGCCGCCTCGTGAAAGACTCACTCAGGATGGGGTTCTTCATTTTGACCCACATGAAGGCGGAGATCAGAATGAGGCAGATCGCCCCGGCGGGAATTAGGATGTTAAAGCTGGCCCGGCCCTTTCGCACCAAGGCGAACAAGAGCATCATGATCAGCGGCGTGAACAGCGACTGCTTGGTGCCGGAGAACGAGAAGATGGCGAGCAGGCCCACGACGCCCGCGATGATCAAGATCGGCAGCTTCCGATACACACCGTAGGTGATTGCAAGGGGGGCGAGCGACCCTCCCAGCCAGGCGAGAGCGTATCCACCCAATGACCCGCCGGTGGCGATTTCTCGAGCCTCTAACCGACGTGCGTAGGCATCTTCTAGGCTCAATTCCAGCCGGAATCCATTCATCGCCGCGACCATGAAGGTAAAGCAGATAATGGCCCCGAGTAACACGAGGGTAAACCCTCTCCGCGAGCATTGAATCGGGTTGACATCAATCGGCGGCAACCTCAACAAAACCGCGTAAAGGCCAAACGCCGCGATCACCGGAATGACCAGTTTCACCATCTCCATCCGCTCCAGGGTGGTTACGTGGAATGGGAAGAAGCACATGGGCACGACGAGGGTGACAAACGTGATCCAAACCGCCATGTCACTCGGTTTTTTCATGCGGTTTGGCATGAAAAAGAACGCGAGCGCGACAAGAATGTAGCCAAAAACGACCAGCTCGATGGCTGGGGGAGAGTAGCGCAACCCTTGATATTCGAAAAGAGTTGTCTCGACGTTACGATACGACCAATTGATCGTGTAGGCATACGCAAGGATAAACAAGAAAGAAAAAACCCTCGTCCATCGGGGGTCCTGGAAGAGCTTGGCTATCCTCGCGAACGCTTTCACGTGTGGGCTGAGACGCCTCCGCTACTTTCTTTCTTAAACCAAAGCTTGGACATACGCGGCAACCGGTAAATTGCCCTCAGCCCCTTCAGCAGCGCAGTGTTCTCATAGGCAGGATAGTCTGCGATGGACTTCTTCGGGAGTTGCATGATCGCCTCGAATTCCTCGGCCGTCACGCCTAGCTTCTTGATCACAAACTCTTTGTCTTGACGAAGCAAATCGGGATCGCAGATCGGTTCCTCCATAGCACGAAGAGCCTCGTCTCGGGTGACCGTTCCGCTCAGGACCAGTGTGCTCCAGTGAGCCCGGCGCTTGTCGTAGCCAAACTTCTGAGGGAGGATGTAGGCTTGGAAGAAGCGGGTGTAGATCGACTCGTAGTGCTTTCCGCCGTAGTAGACCCACCCCAGTTCATTCTGGATGGTCTCCATCGCCCGAGCTTTATCGTAGTCGATGATGTCGAGGATGCTCACCCACTTGTGTCCCCGAACCGTGCGCGACAAGATGAAGTCGATCAGAGTGAAGTGCGGGAAAGTCTTGAGAGGCACCTTTCCAAACTGGTCATGCACAGATTTGATGTAGCGCCAGTCGCGAATGCCATTGGACCAACTGGAGGGCATGACTGCCTCGCTGCTCACATTGCTGCCCATGATGATGTGCTTGATGCCGTATTTCTGCGCGCGTTGCATGAGCACGGCCTGGATCGCGTGATCGGTTGGAATCTCGCTATCGGGCGTGCTTGCCTTCAGAAACGCCAGTTGTAAGTCGCGGAATTCTTCCCATCGGAGCACCTCGGTATCCAACGTAATCTCAAGCTTTTCGAGCGTTTTCTGGATATTCGATACCGCCAACTCTGAGTTCCAGCCGTTGTCCATATGGATCGCCAGCGGCCTCAAGCCGAGCTTCTTGACCGTGTAGGCAACGTAGGTGCTGTCAACGCCTCCGCTGACGCCAATCAGACAATCATATTCTTTGTTTTTGCCAGATGCTTTGATCGTCGAGACGAGCGCTTCCAGCGTGCTCTCGCGGGCTGCGGGATCGACCATCACGGTCCGCTTTTGGTGATCGTAACTCCGGCAATGGTTACACACGCCCTGCTCATCGAACGTGATGGCAGGATCAGATGTGTCCATGATGCATCTTGTGCATATTTGATACGCTTTGCTACTCATTTTGATGTTTCTAACGCCGCATCCCGGCGACCAATAACTGACTCCACCTCGTTGGGTGACGGATAATTGATGAGAACCGCTCTGAGTTTGCCGTGAAAAACGAACATACTCCCCGCGGCAACGGCCGAGACTTGAGTCCCTTGGATGGCCTCTCGCAAGTGATCTAGGGTACCAGCCCCTCCACACGCAACGATGGGGATATCGACGGCATCATTCACCGATTTCAATAACGGAAGGTCAAAACCTTTCATGGTTCCGTCACGATCAATCGAGTGGATGACGAGTTCCCCCGCTCCGTGTTTTTGTGCATACTCCGCAGCTTGCACCGGCGACATTTTTGTCCCGTGCTTTCCGCTCCGCGTATACACCTCATACTTTCCTAAAATAGAACGCTTCACGTCCAGGCAGACTACGGTGCTTGACGCCCCAATCTGGTCGCTGCACGCGCGAATCAGGTCGGGAGATTGGAAGGCGGCCGTGCTCAGGATCGCTTTTTCGACTCCAGAGTGGACAATTCGTTTTGCCTGGTCGACGGTTTGGATTCCACCGCCATAGGCCACCGGCATAAAGGCCTCGCTCACGATCTCTTGAATCAAGTCGTACTGAATCGGGGTGCCTTCTGCCGTCGCCCGGATATCGAGGAGGACGAGTTCGTCGACTTCTTTATCGTTAAAGATCCTCACCGCGTTTCGCGGGTCTCCGAGGTACTTCGGATCCTTGAATTGCACCGTCTTCACGAGACCGGTGCCTTCGAGAGTCAAGCAGGGGATGACGCGGGCCTGGATCATGCATGCACCTTCTCGGCGAAGTTTTGGAGGAGTTTCATGCCGAATCTGTGACTCTTCTCCGGGTGAAACTGGGTGCCCATGACGTTGCCGGAGCAGATTCCCGCGTGGAAGGTCTCTCCGTAGGCGCAGGTGAGCAATACGTTCTCTGCGCGTTCGCACTCCACCACGTAGCTATGGACAAAATAGAATCTTGAGGGCGTGGGAAGATCCTCGGTGAGGGGTGTCGATTGCTCGACTCTGACAAAATTCCATCCCATGTGAGGGACTTTGAGGCCCTCGTCAATGTGAAAAGCCCGCGTTCTCCCCGGGATGAGCCCAAGACCCTCGATGGGCTCGCCTTCCTCGCTCCCTTGGGTGAGAAGCTGCATCCCGAGACAGATTCCCAGGAGCGGCGTCCCTGCGGCACAAGCCTGCTTCACGGGCTCCACTAGGCCCCGTTCATGCAGATTTTGCATGGCCTGGTGGAAAGCCCCCACGCCCGGAAGGATGAGCTTTGGAGCAGCCAGAACATCTTCGGGATTGCTTGAAATCTTCGACTCGAAACCGAGCCTCCACAGCATGTTTTTGATGCTGCCTAGGTTCCCCATGCCGTAGTCGATGATGGTGATCAACTTCCGGCCTCCACGCGCGGCTTATCTCCAAGCGAGGCGCGATACGAGAGTGCCAAGTACACCAGATACAGGGCGGCATACCCGGCGCCGTAGTAACCAATGGTCCACTCTGGCGACTTGGTCTGCACTCCGGCCTGCAATGTCAGGAAAGAAACGATGAAAAGTGTGACCTGCCACACGAGATCGACGTGTTGCTTTTCCGCCACGATGAGGGTCCGCGAGAGAGGGCTCGCCAGAAAAGCGAGGAAGTAGTAGGGGACCAAGATTTGAACGAACCGGGCCGACTCAGCCCACCGCTCACCAAAGATGATGGGCACTACGATCGGCGCGGCAAAGTAAAGCACCGCGAACATTGGCAACGAGATGAACAGGAGTTTCTTGGCGGTGGATATCCAGAGGGACCGACATTGCCCTGTCTCTTGCCACTCGACGCTGGCTCGCTGCTTGAAGACATCGGCGAAAGCTCCGGCAATGATGACGAGGGGCGCCCCCAGAACCAGTTGCGAAAAGGCAAAGTCTCCGAGCACCACCTTGCCAAATCCATCGAGCAAAAACAGAGTGGGGAGAACCTGAGTGAGCGCGTTGATGAGATCGGAAGGGACCGCAACCAGCGGGAACTTCGCGTAGCGCTTTGCCACGCGAACAATGGAAGGCCATTTCACGAGGCCAAGGAGCGCACGATCTTCGCGAAGGCTGCTTCGCACAAAAAACGACGTCGCAAGAGCCTGGCCGAGAACATCTCCGACGATGAGCCCGCCCGGGGAGAGCTTTTGGAACCCAAGAGCAACCTTCGAGACGGAGGTGAGTCCGCTCCGCACCACTCGGTTTTTCGAGAGCCGGGCATAGGCCTGCTTCCGGTTAAACCAGTAGTTAAAACTTTGGTACATCGAGTTTGCGATGAGGGCAAACGGAAGCAAGTACAACCACGGCCGGATTTCGGGGGTCCCGATGAGATTGGCGAGAGGGTGGCTGAACACCGCCACGACGGCGAGCAGAAACAGCGCGAGCACCGTGGAGCAAAGGATGGAGAGAGCGAAGATATTGACCGCGTCCTCTTCTTCTTCCGGAAGCATGATCGCGAGTTCATACCGGCCCGTGACTACGACTCCCAACGGGCTAAGAATTCTCGTGAACAGGCTATAGAGAGCGAACTGAGGTTCGGTGTACAGGCGCGAAAGGATGGGCGTGATCAAAAACGGGAGAATTTGCGCCACGCTGGTGCCTGTCATAAGGGTAACCACGTTCTTCGCGAACTCAGAACGAGGTTTCGCGGAGTGAAATCGGGCCATTGCCTTCTTTGTCACCCGGGAAAAGGGTCCCTTTTTGACGGTGTCAGACATAGATAAGGCCTGGTAACCCCAGGCAACTGCAGTTCATGAAGAGGAGTCTCTAGCCGCATCTCCGCCGGCCAGAGACTCCTCGAAAGGTCAGGCTAAGGCCCGAGCGATAGCGTCTACGATTCGGACTTGTGTCTCTTCTTCGATCATCGGCCATATCGGAAGGCTCAAGACCTGACCACTGAGTTCGTCAGAGACGGGCACCGTCGGAGCAGGCAGATCCTTGTACACCGGCAACTTGTGAAGCGGTACCGGATAGTAAACAAAGGTTCCGATTCCGTCTTCACCGATCTTGGCTTGGACCGCGTCTCGCTTTCCATCAAGGATTCGAATCGTGTATTGGTGGAAAACATGGTTCGTGTAGTCTGCGACTTGCGGAGCCATCACGCCCGGAACCTTGCTCAAAAGGTTGGTGTATCGCTCGGCGGCTTGTCGTCGGAGCGCGTTCCACTCATCAATGTATCGGAACTTGACGCGGAGGATGGCGGCTTGAATCTCGTCTAATCGCGAGTTGACTCCAACGACTTCGTTGTAATACTTCTTTCGGGCGCCGTGCACCCGCAGCATCCGAACGGTGTCGGCGAGTTCATCATTGTTTGTGGTGAACATGCCGCCGTCTCCAAAGGCTCCAAGGTTCTTGCTTGGGAAGAAGCTGAACGCACCGGCATCGCCGATCGAGCCTGTCTTCTTGCCTTTGTATTCCGAACCGAACGATTGAGCGCAGTCCTCAAGCACCTTCAGGTTGTGCTTTTCGGCAAGAGCCATGAGGGGATCCATGTCAACGGCGTGACCGTAGAGGTGCACCGGAAGGATCGCCTTCGTCTTCGACGTGATTTTGGATTCGATTTGATCGATATCCATGTTGTAGGTCACCGGATCGATATCGACAAAGATCGGAGTTGCGCGGAAGTGGGAGATGGCTTCTCCGGTGGCGAAAAAGGTGAACGGGGTGGTGATGACCTCGTCTCCAGGCCGAATGCCAAGAGCGTGGCAGCCCAAAACGAGGGCGTCGGTGCCTGAGTTGAGAGAGACAGCATGCTTGACGCCCATGTAATCGGCAATTTCCGATTCAAATGCTTTTACATTGGGCCCCATGATGAACTGGGTGCTGGACAAGACGCCTTCGATGGCTTCCATAAGCTCATCTTTAATCAGGGCAATTTCAGGTTTAAGATCAAGGACTGGGACCTTTGTGATGGTGCCGGACATGCGAGAGATTGTACCAGGGGTAACTCCCGAACCCAAACAGATTCTTTAGTCCAACCACCAATTCACCGCCCCCATCGGATCGAGAAGTATGAGAGCGTAGGCGAGCACCCCAGGGAAGCAGAATCGAAGTGCCAACTTCCAGGTGACCGCGGGTCTCCGGAGGAGCAACGAGAACGCGAGAAGCAACGCTATGAGATACCAGCCAGCGGCGATGCCTCCAACGAAACCATCCGTACATGCGTCCAAAACCGCGATCAGCCACGCTGGCTTGTCGGGCCGCGCGGAATAGGGGTACCTCGGCCAAGCTCCGTTTTGAACCCAATACACAAAGGCTTGTCCAAAAATACTGCCCACCACAACCATTGGCCACCAAGATATCCACATCGCCAAGCGAAGCCCCTTCTCCAGTAGCGCCTTGTTCCCCTTTTCTGGGGGTTCACTCATGATTCATGGAACACCCTTTGGCG
>CAZBXR010000081.1:0-10178 GCA_964496145.1 uncultured Chthonomonas sp.
GAAGGGCGGTATTCTGTGAGGCAATCCCATGAGTTCGTCCGATCTCAGCACCCTGTATCGACTCCACAAGGTGGATTTGGCGATCCACGAAATCAAAGCGCGGGTCGCCGCACTTCCCCGCGGCGAGGCCGAAAAAGCCGCTATCCAGCGACTAAAGCCGGAGCATGATGCCGCGAAAGAGGCCTATCAAACCTGTTCTGGCAACGTCACCGACGCAGAACTCCTGCAAAAAGACCTCTCTGACAAGATCGACAAGATTGAGAAGCTCCTTTATGGAGGAAGTCTCGTCAGTTCTCGCGAAATCGAAGCCTATCAGAAAGAACAGGCGATGTTTCGACGCCAAAAGGAAGAGAGCGAGATTCAGGCCATGGAGTGGCTTGAAGAGCTTCCTGGCCTGAAAAAGAAGTACGAAGACCTGCACAAGCAGATGGTTCAGCTTCAAACTGCCGGCAAGGCCGTGGTCGAAAAATCGATGGCCGCCCGCGACCAACTCGAGGCCGAGTACAAGAAAGTGACAGCCTTGCGCCCCGGTCTGGCCGAGAAAGTGACGAAACCGATGCTCGTGCAATACGACGCCATTCGTCAAAAGGCAGGAGGAGTCGGAATGGCCGAGATCACACCCAAGTCCACATGCGGAATGTGCGGCATGGCCCTTCCGGAAAAGGCGATCGAACTAGCAAGAATGGACAAACTCGTTTCTTGTGAGTCGTGTCGGCGGATTCTCATCCTCGTTGTACCGGGAGTATAAGTTGCGCTCTTTTTTCTATCTTTTTCTAGTTGCTCTGGTATTCCTTTCTACGGGGTGTGCCAAGCAACCCAGCGTGAAGGTGACGAACGGAACCCGAGTCACGTTCACGATGAAGGTCGACGGACGAATTCGAGACGGGTCGGCCCCAGAAGATGCAGGAATTCCGTTGATCTACATGGTCGCGCTCCGTGCAAGCGATATCGATAATCCTACAGAAATCGGCCCCACTCCGGTCATCGCTCCCCCTTGGGGCAATGGTTTTGTGAGTGGAACCGCTACCCATTTTGTGTGGTTCGACCCCACTGCCGCAAATCCGTTCACTCTGTACAGATTTCTAGACACTGACCTGAACAATTACATCCCGGTCGGGGTGCCGGTCAACGTCACGCCGCTCCCCAGCGGCGGGCAACAACTCCAGTTTGAGCTGGATATGCAACAGCTCATCGTCGGGCCTGCCTTCACGGTCCCACGATCTCTCCAAGTGAACTTTCTTACCATGGACCGCTTTGGTTCGACTCAGTCGAGTCACTCTTGGGATGCTCTAGGAGATGGGCGGACCGCACAGATCAACCAGCCGATCACTATTCCGTTACGCACGAATGGGACGTACTCGAACACGCTGTCGGGGCAAATCGAGCCCAGAGGGGACAATGTCAACGCCGACCTCGACCTCATCGACTGGAGTATCGAGGTTCGGTTGCAATGATCGAAGGCCGAGTCTCGGTCCTGTTGACCTGCTACAACCATATTCGATATATACCGAAGGCGATAGAGTCTGTTCTTAGCCAGACCTATCCGGATATTGAAATCATCTTGCTCGACGATGGATCGAAGGACGGCTCTCGTGAATGGATTCGAGACCAACAGTCGAGAATGGAAGCAAGATGCCCTACAAAGATTCACTTTAACGAATCAAACTTAGGCACATACGCCACGTTAAATGTGGGGCTTGACCTTGCCCAAGGGGAATTCATCGCCATTCTCAACGATGACGACTGGTGGTTGCAAGAGAAGATCGCCGCCCAGGTGGAGCAAATGCGCGCTCATCCCGAGATCGGGCTGAATCATACAAAGGGCGAGTTCATCGATGCCAACGATGACGTCTTGACCGGCGCCCCTTTAGGGTTTTTCTATCCTAGTTCTGGAACCGGTGATCTGCTCGAATCGCTGATCCAGTTCAATAAGCTCATCACGAGTAGCGCCATGTTTCGGAGCGAAGTCTTAAACAGATGTGGCGTTTTTGACCCTCAGTTCTTTGGGTGTGGCGACTGGCACATGTGGCTCCGCATCGCCGAACATTGGCACATAGGCGAGGTTCCTATTGACGGAACCCGGTACCGGGTGCACCCTGAGAATGCGTGTCGCGATGACGACAAGATGCACGGCGACGAGCGCGTGATTCGAGAATGGCTGGACAGCCGTCGTGACGAGCTGATGCAGACTCGACCCGATAAGGACGCCATACGAAGGGCTATGGCGCACAACGCCGCATGCCTGGGGACCGAGAGAGCGTGGTTTGGCGATATGAAGGGCGCACGCAAGGCGTATTGGGATTCTTGGCGACTTCTCCCGGGACGATTCAAGAGCCTCGCCCGCTTCGCTCTCACCGTTCTTCCCCGAAAATGGTTCCGACGACTGGGTTAACAAAAGATTGGGGAGTATTCCAACTTGCAATTCTCGTATAGTGGAGTCATGCGTGCATTGTTCCTTGGAGGTACGAGTTTTGTCGGTAGAGCGATGGTCGAGGATGCCCTCGCCCGTGGTTGGGAAGTGGTTCTTTTCCACCGGGGTCAGACGGGTGCGAGTCTCTTTCCTGACCTAAAGAGATACATCGGAAACCGCGACACCGATCTCGGATTGATCCCAGAAACAGAGTCGTTTGATGTCGTGGTGGATACAAGCGCGTATTTCCCGCACCAGATCGATCACGCCATCGAGCACCTGAGTGCGAAGACGAAGCGGTACTTCTTCATCTCCACTATTTCGATCATGTTGGCGGCTGACCCTGATGAAGTTTTGGACGAGAATGCCCAGAAGCAACCGGTGCCTGAGGATCTTACGACCCTCACCGGGGAAACTTACGGCGGCCTCAAGGTCGAGTGTGAGAACCGACTTCGAGACCATTTCGGAGACCGACTCGGCATTGTCCGCCCCGGCCTCATCATCGGCCCGCACGACAAAACCGAGCGGTTTACCTATTGGCCTGTTCGATATCGCGATGACGAGCGTGTGGTGATGCCCGGCCGCCCGGAAGAGAAGATTCAAGTCATTGATGTCCGCGATTTGGCCGCGTTTTCGCTCAACGTGATGGAAAAGGGGCTTCCCGGTCCGTTTATGGCAACGAGCCCCGCCTATTCGTGGAAGGAAGTCGCCGAGGCCTGCGGTCACCCAGAGAAAACCCTTTGGGTCGACGGCACTTGGGCAGAAGAACAAGGTCTGAAGCCATGGGAAGACTTTCCCTTGTGGACAGGTCCAGTCCCTTCGCCGGTCATGTCCTCCTCGGTCATCGCTCGCGCCCAAGCCGAGGGCCTCACGGCGCGACCACTCGTGGAGACGATTCGTGATCTCATGGCCTACGACCCGCCCAGCGAGCTCAAGGCAGGGATGAAAAACGAGCGCCACCAAGAACTAGTCAAGGCAGCGCTCGAAGCTGGTTACAAGTAACCGGGGTGTTTAGAGCAATCCGGCGAGTTTGCCGAATGCGTTTGGACCCGCGTATTCGGCACTTCCGCCCAACAACTCTTCGATTCTGAGGAGTTCGTTGTACTTCGCGACTCGGTCGGTGCGGTTGGGTGCGCCCGTCTTGATCTGCCCACAGTTTGTGGCTACGGCGAGGTGCGCAATGGTCACATCTTCCGTTTCTCCACTTCTGTGGCTCATCACGGCGGTGTAGCCCGCTCGCTTGCCCATTTCGACCGCTTGCAGCGTCTCGGTGAGGCTTCCAATCTGGTTCACCTTCACCAAAATCGAGTTGGCCGCGCCGTCGGCGATGCCTCGCGAGAGTCGTTGCACGTTCGTGACGAAGAGGTCGTCGCCCACGAGTTGGACCTTATCGCCCAAGCGTTCGGTCAGCAAAACCCAGTGCTTCCAATCTTCTTCGTCCAAACCATCCTCAACGCTCAGGATGGGGTAGTTCCCGCAGAGGTTGGCAAGATAATCTACTTGCTGCTCTCCGGTTCGTTTCAGCATGCTACCGGCCTTGTAGTGGTACAAGCCCCCTTCGTAGAACTCGGTGGCGGCGCAATCGAGCCCCAGCCACATATCCTTGCCTGGAGTGAGACCCACGACCTTGATCGCATCGATGATGTAGTCCAGCGCGAGTTCTTGAGTTTCGAGGTTGGGAGCGAACCCGCCTTCGTCGCCGACCCCTGTGGCCAGGCCCTTATCTTTCAAAACCTTTTTGAGGGCGTGATACACTTCGCAGCCCCATTGCATGGCTTCTCCAAAATTGGCCGCTCCCACCGGAAGGACCATGAATTCTTGGAAATCGACATTGCTGTCGGCATGCTGGCCTCCGTTGAGGATGTTCATCATGGGCACGGGGAGCACCTTCGCGCTCACTCCGCCCACATACTTGTAAAGAGGCAGGCTGCAAGAGCTTGCGGCGGCTTTTGCCACGGCAAGGGAGGTTCCGAGAATCGCGTTGGCTCCAAGCTTTGCTTTGTTGGCGGTGCCATCGAGTTCCAGCAACAGCGCATCAATCGCCGCCTGATCGGTTGCATCTCGATCCAGGAGTTGCGGGGCGATGACTTCATTCACGTTTTCAACGGCTTGCAAAACGCCTTTGCCGTTATGTCGCGACTTATCTCCATCCCGGAGTTCAACGGCCTCGAATTGGCCGGTGCTGGCTCCGCTGGGAACCGCGGCTCGACCAAACGAGCCATCGTCAAGGAGAACATCTACTTCAATCGTGGGATTTCCTCGAGAGTCGAGAATTTCGCGGGCGGCAACGTCAACGATAGAGGCCATGGTCTAAAAGTGTACTCCGATAAAGTTTTTTTCACGAATCACAACTAAATTGAAGAAAACGGTGTATAGTAATGGTGATTGTCCTTCTAGGATGATTCGCTCCTTGTGGTGGGCAGCATGGGCGGTCCGTGCTTGCACGGACCGTGCCCACCCTCTAAATCCTTGGGGCCCTTACGGCGTAGACCAAATGAGGTCTGGCCGCACCAACACTGTCTGGGTTCGATCTGGCCCGATGCTCAAAACCGCCAGGGGCGTATCGCAGAACTCAGTGATCAAATCCAGATAATCTCTCGCGGCTTGCGGCAACTCCTTGAGGTCCCTCACGCCGGTGAGGTCGTCATCCCACCCCTTCATCGTCTTGTACACGGGCTTCACGGCGGCGAGTTCTTCGACGCAATTCGGAAGCGCGGGGACTGATTTCCCGTTCAATTCGTACCCGATGCAGACCTCGAGGTCCCCAATTCCGCTCAAGACATCCAGTCGAGTGACGGCGAGACCGCTCATGGAGTTGACGCGGCAACTTTGTCGAAGAGCGATGAGGTCCAGCCATCCGCATCGGCGTCCACGTCCGGTGGTGGTTCCATACTCGTGACCCTGGGCTCGAATCTTTTCCCCGATCTCGTTGTCGAGCTCGGTCACGAAGGGTCCACTGCCCACCCGGGTGGTGTAGGCCTTCGCAACTCCTAGAACATTTGTGATATCTCGCGGCCCGACGCCCGTGCCCAAGCAGGCGCCTGCCGCCACTGGGTGGCTGCTCGTGACGTACGGATAGGTTCCGCAGTCGAGATCAAGGAACGTGCCTTGAGCCCCTTCGAAAAGGACCCTCTTGTCTTGCTTTACGGCCTCGCTGATCTCCCACTCGGTGTCGGTGACGAACGGGCGGAGGCGATCGGCGTACGTGGCATATTCCTCGTACACCGCCTCGATATCGAGGGTTGGCTCTCCGTACATCTCCAGGAGCCGGTTCTTCACGGTCATCACCTCCGTGAGGCGGCGACGGAATCGGACTGGATCGACATACTCGACCATTCGGATGCCGATTCGGGCCACCTTGTCTTGGTACGCAGGTCCGATGCCTCGGGCGGTGGTGCCGATTTTGTTTTCACCCCGAGCCTCTTCTTCGAGCCGGTCGAGGAGACGGTGATAAGGAAATACGACGTGGGCGGCCGAGGAGATCTTGAGCGTGCCAAGGTCGGCTTTACTCGCCCGTGTTCGATCCAGTTCTTCGAGAAGTCCCTTGGGGCAGATCACCATGCCACTCCCGAGAACAGCGATGCCATTTGGGTGCAGAATCCCTGCGGGAATGAGGTGGAACTTGTACGTGATTCCGTCTGCAATCACGGTGTGGCCTGCGTTGTTTCCGCCGCTGTAGCGGACCACGACATGGGCTTCCGAACCGAGCCAATCGACGAGCTTGCCCTTGGCTTCATCGCCCCATTGGGCACCGACAATCGCTAGTGTAGACATGGAGAATTTCGATTCTCCCGGAGGCGAATCGCCGGTGGTAAATTATACCGGGTTTAGGTCTTACCGGTCCTCATTGAACAAAGGATTCCTTCGGGCAAAAGATTGCAAAATCGCGTTCCGCTTATCCATGGTGAGGCGAGAATCTGCAAGCAAGGCGACCAGAACAACGTATCTTCCATCTGCGTGACGCGCGATCCCGATATCATTTGTGGCGACCGCGAGGCCGTTCCATGTTCCGCTGCTTCCGGTCTTGTGCCCAAACTTCCAACCTTTAGGGATCCCATCACTCAGCCGATCTGGATAGGTCACCGTGCCCTCCATGATCTCCATCAGGTCGGTGCATGATTCGGGCTTGAGCAGCGTGCCCATCGCGAGCTTTTTCAACAAGAGGCACAGAGCCCTCGGCGTCGCCGTGTCGCGAGGGTCGTTTCGGTACTTCGCATGAGCCCGATCTCGATCCGCTTTTGTCAACCGTTGCAGGGCGTTTTCGTACTTCTTAGCGTCCACATACTCCGGCCTCCATTGCAAGCCAGCGGTGTCCGACTGAAGCTCTCTCTCGTACCGGTTGACATGAATCCCGGTAACGCCTTTACGGTGCAGAAAGTCTTGAACCTTCGAGGGCCCGCCGAGCTTATCGATCAAGATGTCGCAAGCCATCGAGTCACTCTCTTGCACGGCCCTGGCCACAAGGTCACGCCACGTGGTCGTAAAGGATCTTCCATGAGTCACCTCGTCTTCTAATGGCTGATACCCAGCCGACCGGTCCTTTGCAGTGACCGTGACCTTATCCGAGAGGCGAAGAATCCCTCGGTCTTGGGCATCGTACATGGCCATCCCTACCAAGAGTTTGACGACGCTTTGAAGAGAGTATCGGCGATCTGAGTTGGCATACAACTCGGACTTCTCGGTACACGAGGCCATGCCCAACACGCCGGCTCCTGGCTCCATCAGCTCTGGAATGTGAATTGGCTGGGAGTGCGCGACCGAGAAAACACTGAGACCGGCAAGGAGCATGGACACCATAGCATCGGTAATCTACCCCAGGCTAAAAAACGAAGGCCCTGCCGAAAGTGGATCAGCAGGGCGATTTTCCCCAAAAATACTCCTCAAGTGCCCGTAGGCCCCAAGTAAGCCGGGCGAAGAGCCCGAACATGCCGCAGGCACGTTCGGACAAGCCCGGAAAAGGGATATTGAGCTCACTCAGGGAGTCTCGTGCCGCTTCGCACGTGTGGGGATCGACAATTACAACGTACCAGCCAAGGCATTACGCCAAAAACTGCATCTATTCCAATCCTGAACACCCGAAACAAAACTCACGCGCGGTACCACCGGACCGTCCTGAGATGGACATATTGTAGTCCACTACGGGTCAACATGACAACAACTTTGTGACGCTAAATATAGCGTTGAACCTGCGAAACCAGCAAAATATAGCAAAGATACTGGCCGGAGCACCAGTATCAGTGCTTGGATACAATCTAGACATGAATCAATCCCTCCAAACGTGGTTGCGGTCCAGCATCGAAGGCGTCAAAGAAGCCCACCTGTATAAGGTCCCTCGCACGCTCGAATCGGCGGCCGGTGGCCGTGTCCAAATGGACGGAAAGTCTGTTGTGAACATGAGTTCCAACAACTATCTGGGGCTCGCCAACCACCCTAAAGTCCGCGAGGCCGCCCTCGAAGCCATCGAGAAATGGGGAGTGGGGGCCGGGGCCGTTCGCTGGATCGGGGGCACCATGTCGGTGCACAACGAATTGGAGGCGCGACTTGCCGCGTTCAAGAAGGTGGAGGCCGTCCTCGTTTTCACCGGCGGATTCACGGCAAACAGCGGCTGTATTCCGGCCGTTCTCACTGACAAAGACGTGGTGATCTCTGATGAACTCAACCATGCGTCGATCATCGATGGCGTGCGGCTGGGCACCGCTGCCTATAAGAAGTCGGCGGGATGGGTTTACAACCACAAGGACATGGGCCACCTCGAAGAAATCCTTCAGAAGGCCCAGGGTTTTGATCGCCGAATGATCATCACCGATGGGGTCTTTAGCATGGACGGGGACATTGCCCCCTTGCCTGCGATCGTCGAACTGGCCGAAAAATACAACGCCTTTGTGATGGTGGATGACGCCCACGCCAGTGGGGTTTTGGGAAGAAACGGAGCCGGAACGGCCTCCCACTTTGACCTCTACGGCCGGGTGGATATCCAGCTTGGCACTCTGAGCAAGGCTCTGGGAGTGGTGGGGGGTTACATCGCCGGTTCTCATGAGCTGAAGGACTGGTTGATTCAACGCGGACGACCGTACTTGTTCAGCACGGCTCACCCACCCATGGTGGCAGCGGCTCTCATCGCCGCTTTGGATGTGATGGAAAACGACCCCGAGCCGATGCAGCGCCTATGGGCGAACACGAAGTGGTGGAAGGAGAATTTGGCGGCGGCCGGATTCGATACGATGGGAAGCGAAACCCCGATCACGCCGGTCTATGTCGGCGACGAGGCCAAGGCTCAGCAGATGGAGAAAATGCTCTTTGACGAAGGTGTGTATGCCTTGAGCATTGTCTTCCCCACCGTCGCACGAGGCAAAGCCAGGATTCGAACGATGCCCAGCGCGGCGCATACCGAGGAGGACTTGAACGACGCGCTTCAAGCTTTCATTCGGGTTCGTGACCGGCTTGGATCCTAGCGCTTCACGTCGCCCTCGTCGCCCTCGTCGCCAAGGCTAGGGCCGAGGCGGCGAGCGATAAATCTTGTCGCGTAAGATAGGTGACACCATGCCCGCAGATCAGATCTCTGAATCCAAGTTTCTTGAAAAGCCTGTCCCCAAGTATCGGGTTTTAGCGGAGACGGAAGTGATTCGACCCAAGCCGATGAACATCGTTTTCTGCACTCTGCTTGGTCTTGTCTCCGTGGGCGTGGGTTTCGTCACGTGGGCACATCTCTTGGGAAAGGTATCGCTGTTGTTTGGATTGATTCTCCTTGCCACTGGGTTCATGCTACTCTTCCGCGGGATAGGAGTCCTCACGATCGATTCTGTCGGGATCCACATGAGCACCGGTACGGGGAAACAAACGCTCCCTTGGAGCACGATTGTGTGGATTGACGAAAGCGAGATGGAAGTGGGTCTCTCTAAATCGAAGTTCGTCGGCATCCGGCTGCGAGATGACGGAACGGAAATGGGAGCTCTCAGGACTGCGAACCGCACCCTTGCAGGATTTGATTATTCCATTGGCGACTTGTACCGGATCCCGGTATCCGAGCTTGCGGAACTCCTCCAGGCACGTTTGTTGAAAGAGTCTCCGATTCCAACTCAAGTTCAGCCTCGACCTATGGGTGGGCACCAGGAGCCTGATGAGGAGCCGTTTGACGGAGATGGAATCGGCTAACACCAGAAAACTCGTCCTCCACGACCGCAACCTTTTAGGCTGGCGGGGCCTCCTACGCTACGGCTTCTTGGCCGCGCTCTGGTGGTGGGCGACCAACCTGATGAACGCTCCCCGTGATGTCATTCTGGTCGGGCTCGGGGTCTTTGGACTCCTCGTCGTCACTGGATGGATCGGGTACCCGCTGGAGCCTAGGCGTCTGGTTCTTTACTCCGATCGATTCGTCATCTGGCGCACCTTTCGCCGATACGTCGTGAGGCTGGACGACGTGGATAGCTTCGCAGTTGAGAATATCTACCAACACCTTGCTGTGATGAACCGGGTGGTCGTGTGGACCCGAACCCCAGATTTCAAGGGCGAGAAGCTCCTCTTTCGTCGGCAGTTCTTCGCCCCCCTCTACGACGGCACCCTTCCGGGCCACTACAGCCTTTCAGCCGACGCAGTAGCCCAAGAGTTGTCCGAGAGGCTTTTTGCCAGGACAGGGCGAACCGCCAAACCCCCTCATGTGGACCCTATGTATTCTTATCATAAATTTTGGATGTCCCATTTTAGCGACACTACCCGGGATCTAATCTCCGGAAAGCCTAAATCTTCTGGAACGTCAAAGCCTAAGTAACCG
>CAZBXR010000082.1:0-10003 GCA_964496145.1 uncultured Chthonomonas sp.
GGTATAGCTCAGTTGGTAGAGCGGCGGTCTCCAAAACCGTAGGTCGCGGGTTCGAATCCTGTTGCCCCTGCCAAAATCTCCCAGCATTGAGACCGATAAATCGGCCAAAATTCCAAGCATGCGTTCGCGTCTCGCGTGCCTCCTTTTTTCCGTCCTTCTTCTGGTTGCCCTCACTGGTTGCGACAAGACCGTCCACAGCGCCGGAAAGCCCAATCCGAAGCCTTCCAAGCGAATCGTGAGTCTCAGTCCCGGTACCACCGAGATTGTCGCTCTCACCACGAGCGAGCGACTCGTGGGAAGAACAAGTTCCTGCAACTATCCGGCGGGCTCTCTTGAAGACATCCCCATCGTGGCAGAAGTGAAACCAAACTTCGAAAAGCTCGCGGAGGCCAAACCTGATCTCGTGATGTACGATCCCACGCTTTACACCGAAGCCGACCTAAAGCAGATTCAGACCGCGGTTCCATCCGCCGAGCTCTATCCCATGTCTGTGGGGAGCATTTCGGAGTTCAACGATTGGATGATCCGGTACGGGAGTCGCGTGCGAGCTGAAACCACCGCCTCGGAGTACGCCGATAAGGTGTATGTCGCCGCCCAGAAAGCGAGGGCTGTCGCCCCTACCAACCCGCCGAAAGTGCTCGTCTTGAGCGGCTACGGGCCAGGATCGCTTTATGCGGCAGGGAAGTCCACGTTCGTGGCGGATGTGGTGAAAACAGCGGGCGGAAATCTGATCGCCCCAGATTCAAAGCGATTTGAACTCGTGAGCCCGGAATACATCGTGACGAACGCCCCAGACTTGGTGCTCGTCGCGGGGATGGCAGACGATTTCATCGCCGACGCCAGATTCAAATCCTTGCCTGCGGTGAAGAACAAGCAGGTTTATGGAATTCCAGGCGACATTCTGCTGCGCACCGGCTATCGAGTCGACAAACTGATCGACGCGGTGAGCAAAACCATTCAATCCTCCTCCCTAACGACCGCATCGAAATAAACATGAGTAATAAACCTACCGCCGAGATCGGAATTTTTGGAGGCTCTGGATTCTACAGCCTCCTCGACAATGTCGAAGAGATCAAGATTGACACTCCCTACGGAGCGCCGAGTGATTCGGTGTTTCTGGCCGAAGTCAGCGGTAGAAAGATCGCCTTCTTGCCACGACATGGCCGCCGCCACACCATTCCTCCGCACATGGTGAACTACCGGGCAAACGTCTGGGCTTTTCACAAGCTCGGCGTGAAAGCGGTGATCTCCCCCTGCGCCGCCGGATCGTTGCAGGCCCATGTCAAGCCTGGTGATTTCGTGGTGTGTGATCAGTTTGTAGATCGAACGAATGGTCGAAAGGACACCTTCTTCGAAGGGCCGATTGTGAGCCACGTGTCTCCGGCAGAAACCTATCATCCCGAGCTTCGACGCATCACGGTTGAAACCATTCGAAGTCATGGAATCGAGTGCCACGACGGCGGAACGGTGGTGGTCTGCAACGGACCCCGGTTTAGCACAAAGGCCGAGAGCAAGTGGTTCACCGATGCCGGCTGGGAGGTCATCAACATGACCCAGTATCCTGAGGCGTATCTCTGCCGCGAGATGGGCATGGCCGTTGTGAACATTTCTCTCATCACTGACTTTGACGCGGGGCTCGTCTCGGATACCGAAGCCGTGAACGCGCACAGCGTGCTTGAAATCTTTAAGCAAAACTCCGACCGAATCCGACAGGTTGTCCTCGACCTCATCGCGAGATTCCCGGCAGATTTGGACCCATACACCCAGAAAGAGGCTCTCGATTTCAGTCGCGGCGATGGCCATGCAATTTCTGCGCTTGATTTACGTCTGTATAACCAATGACCTTATCTTTGCTTGTCGCTGCTTGCTCGGCAATGGCGCTGCAGCCAGCCGGGACCCCTGCGCGAATTGCGGTTGGAGAATTTCCGGTCGAGAAGGATCTCGTCACGGCCAGTTTTCCGCCGTGCGGGATCGAACCCCCTGAAGGGCCGCATCTCGAACTGGGAGGCCGATATCACGTGGCTCAACGCGACGGCAGTTACTCAAACGAGAGATTTGGCGACGGAGGTTGGGGTGAGTTTGCGGGAAGCGCCCGAAAATTTGCCGCGACTCCAGGAAAGCACAAGTGGACCTACAAGATCTTTGTTTTCACGAGAAGTGAGGGCGCCGAGCGGCGTGGTCCGAGTGAGTACCGGTTTCGCCGAGGAAGTATTGAAGACTTTCAAAAGCCGTTGCTTCGCGAGTCGCTGGCCCGACTCTCTGCGATGGTGAAGGGTCGAACTCGTGGACTCGTCGATCTCAACTTCGTCATCGAATATGATCCGGAGCCGACTCGTTGGATGCTTGGAGGCGGGGAAACCAGCCCCTACGGCGAAGAATTTGTAAGAAACTGGATCGGCCCCCGCGTGAATGGCGGGGCCTTTGATGCAGAAGATGGCGTGAATCGAGGGCCTTACCACGGCATCTTGTACATCCACGCCGGATTGGTGGATCCTTTGCCACTCACCTCGGTTCGAGGCATGCCGGTGAGCGGAGTCTCCTTCTACACGCGGAGCGCCCTCGCAAACGGGGATCGTCTCGCGCTGAGTTTGTATTCAAGCTGGCTGCGCCAACTCAGTTGGCGGGTGCGAGAGGCCGGATACGAGACCCCGCTATGGGCAAAATCTATCGACAACCCATTTGCGGCGAGTCCGTACGATCTCATTACGGCCGGAATGTGGCCGAATGTGTTGCAGCTCAAGGAGCGCACCTCTGAGGAATACATCGCGGCGCGATTTCCTGCCGCGACCGGCGGAAAGCCGTTCCGAGATGTTGAAGCCGACCCTTATGCAGGTTTGCCGAGCCTGACCATGGAACAGGCGGGGATCCCCGAGGCTGAATCCACAAAGGTCCAGGATTTGCTCCAGGGAGCGAGATCTCGGTCTGTCTTCTTCAGTTCGGGAGCAGGTTCTCGAATCGTGGCCCCGCTGTCCAAGGCAAGTTTGTTAGCCGATGCGGCGCAAGACAAGTTTCAAATGAGAGCCGTGGGAATGCTGAATGGTCCCACGGTTCCCGCTGTGGTCTTCCAGACGGTGGTCCCGGTCCAATCCGAACTCGCGCTCGCGGTGACTCCGCCAGCAGGGACCGGACCTGCGTTTATCACTCAGTCCGATGGGACCGTCACTTTTGCAGGGGACCCCGACAAACTGCCCACCGGCGGAGGGGCGCCCGCATCGCTTCCTACGGTGACGAGTTTGCCGCTCACCTTAGATCAAGAAGGGGTAATGCGAGTTGAGCAAGCCGTGGACGCAGAAAAGGGAAGTGTCCTTCGAATTTCAGAAAGAGGGTTCTTCCGCAGCGGCGTAGCTTGGCTCTATGGCGACCGCCAAGGGGCGATTGACGTCGCATCCCAGCCGTACTTCCAGGTCGATGTGCGACAGTCGGGACGCGATCCTTTTGCGCTTCAGCTTGACTTCGAAAATGGCCGAAGAGGCTGGGTCATCATCGGAGGGAAATTCCGAGTGCCCGTCGGCGCGATTGATCGCGACGAATTGGCTCTCTCGGTGCCGGGACAGCCGATCAATCAGTGGCGAGCCCTGGAAGTGGATCTCACCCCGCTGGCTCAGAAGGCCGGATCGAACAAGATCGTGAAAATCGCGCTTGCTCCAGAGCCGTACTACGAGTACTATGAGCGGCTGCAAATCGAAGTTGCCACGATCGAACTGGCAAACCTTAAGTTCAGCGCGGAGAAGAATCCTGCCGCCGAAGATGCGCCCCCGGTCGATTCGGACCTCACCGCGCAGATCGAAAAGATTGGCCTCGTGTCTGAAGTTACACCAGAGTCGGTGGAGTTGCTAAAGAGAGCACTTGAGGACCCGAACCGGCGACTGAAGGCTGCGGCTTGTGAGGTTCTTGCTCGGCTGAAGGCCCCGGAATTGGTTCCCAATCTCCAGTCCTCACTCCGGTCGTCGTACAACTGGGTTGGGATGCTTGCCGTCCGCGCCCTTGCCTTCCAAGACACACCGGAATCGTGGTCGATGATCCGACGAGCGGTGGAAATCGGCCCGTTTGACCACACTCGGTATGCGGCTCTGCAGGAGATGGGCAGGAATCCAAAGCCGGAATACACCGGAACGATGAGTTTGGCTTACGCCGCCAACGGATGGAGCGTTCGCCAAATGGCGGTAGAGGCACTAACCAAGGTCAAGTCTCGTGAAGCCAATATCATCTCGGTGACCTTTTTGCGCGAGGTGGAGCCCATCGTCCGACTTGCCGTGGCAACCTCGGCAGACCCAACCTTTGATCTCGCCGCCCGGAGGCTTCTCTACGCTGCCGTGAACGACCCGAGCGAAGAAGTGCGGATGACGGCGGGGGCTCGTCTCTTGGGAGCGACCGATCCTGAAATTCGGCGTGATGCAGTGTTAGTGGCCCGGGACGACAGCCCGTTTGTGAGAGTCGCCATGCTTCAGGCGTTGGCCAAGAACCCGATTGCCGAAGGCAAGAAGGTGGTCGTGAGTGGCCTCTCGGACGGAGTTTGGAGAGTTCGCGCCGCCGCGTATCAGGCCATCCTTGCCTATGAACCCGACCTTACAGAGGAAGTTTTGGCCAAGATCACCCTCGAACAAGACCCTCGCGCCCACGCGGTGCTGAGAGACTTGTTCAAGGACAAGAAGCTGCCTGCTAAGATCAAGGCAGTTCTGATCACCAGCGCCGACCGATCCGTGCGAGAGTGGGCCAGTAAGGCATCATGACCCTTGTTTTCACGTCGGACCACGCTGGTTTCGCGCTCCGGAAGCATCTTGCGGGTTGGGCGCGTGCTCGTGGGTACACGGTCGTCGAAAAGGGTGCGCCGAGCGAAGACTCGTACGATTACCCGCATGCCGCCGACGAAGGTGTGCCGATCATACTTTCGGGCGATGCCACGTTTGGGGTTTTCATCTGCGGGTCTGGAATCGGAATCTGTATACGTGCGAATCGGCATCGTGGGATTCGCGCCGCGAACTGTTGGAACGTTGAATCCGCAACTTTGGCGCGACTCCATAACAATGCGAATGTCCTCTGCCTGGGGCAGAGATTGATTGATCCTTTGTTGGCAGAACAAATATGTGAGGCCTTTGTGACCGGGGAAACCGATCCGGCGGATCGTCACGCACGAAGAGTGGGAATGTTAGACGCCCCGCAAGACGTTGTATAAAGAGAAAAGGAATTTATGAGTACTCCGAAAAAATCGGCACTTCCGCTGGTGGTCGTGGCATCTGGCCTTCTTTCAGTCTGGGGCGGAGTGGCATTGCGCAACCATAAAGAGGTTGGCAATGCTGGATATGGCAAGCTCCCGGACCACGCTCAGCTACTCGCCGCCAATGAGGCCCAGCCCATTGACCCAGAACTGCCGACCGGATACTTTGAAAACGTAGTCGAGATTCTGCAAAAGCAGTTCGTGGAAGAGATCAAGGATAAGGAAAAGCTCGCGACAGGCGCCGTGAAAGGCATGCTGACGAGCCTGGAAGACCCCCTTGCCTCGTTCCTCAACAAAGAGCAGCTCACTGCGTGGGGGAACGCCCAAAAGGGAATTTTTGAAGGGATCGGCGTCGAAGTCAAGTTTGACTACAACGCCGAGGCGATGAAGAAACTGAAGGCGCTTCGAGAGAAAAAAGAGGCCGAGGCCCCGAGTGAGGACGATCTCGATGCCGCCGACCTCATCCCCAACCTGGTTGTGACCGCTGTGGCCCCCGGAAGCGCCGCCGAGAAGGCCGGTGTGAGGCCCGGAGCGATCCTCACCCAACTCGATGGGAAGACTGTTCTCTCGACGGAGATGGTCGAAACTTTGCGCAAACGCACGGAGCAGATTCGGACATCCAAGGTTTCCGACGAGGAAATGGACAAGCAACTTCGCGTGATCACCGAGGCGTACACAGCGAGCGTTCCGCCTGTCAAGGCAAAGGACATGGTTTCGGTGGGCAAAACCGGCGAGCTTTTGGTGGGCTGGAAGTCTGGCGGAAAAGAGAGTCAAGGCAAGATTGCCCGGGGCGAGTGGAAATGGCCTGCGGTCCGCCAAAGTGCGGATGGAGCCATCCAGCTGACCGTGATTGACGGCGGGGCAAAAGAATTGGCCGAACTCTTGGCGAAGGGTGACTCAAATCCGGTCGTCCTTGATCTTCGGAATAGCACGCAAGGCAACTTTAGCGAATTGCAAAAGCTCATTGATCTGCTTCTCCCGGCGGGGCCGGTGGGCAAAATCGCGTCGGATAAGGGCACCGAAGTCGCGGTGCTCAAATCTGCGGGAACCGGGAAGAAGCTCGGACCGGTAACCCTCATCGTGGACCAGTCCACTCGAGGAGCGGCAGAAGTATTGGCGAACCTCATGAAAAACGCTGGACTCGGCGTGTTGAAAGGGGTGCCCGCTGGAGAAGACCAGTGGATCAAAACTGTGGCCTTGCCTGACGGCAGTGGCTACACCCTTCCCACAGGGCGTGTGGTCACCCTCGACGGGGGACGCATCGCGCAGACTGTAAATGGAGAGAAACGATGAAGAAAACCGCGGCTTTTGCACTTGTTCCTATCGCGATTCTCGCAGGAACCGGGATCGGCTTCTTTGGAAAGGACATGACTTCCGGGGACTTCAGTTTCTCCTCTGCCAGCAAACTTACGGGGAAGGGCGCGCCTGAGTTGAAGCCTGCGGAGGTGTTCCTCCAGGCTTATCAAGACATTCGGACTCACTACAACGAGAAAGTCTCAAGCGATGATTTGAAGAATGCGGCGATGGCCGGGGCGGTTGCCTCGCTGGGCGACCCCCATACCATCTACATGGAGCCAGAATTCGCCTCCGATTTCTTGAAAGATACGCGAGGCCAAAACAGCTACGCGGGAATTGGGGCCCGGCTCCAAGAAGACCCCGCGGGCGCTCGCATCGTATCCGTTTTCTCTGGGAGCCCCGCCGAAGTCGCGGGTGTCGAGCCCGGGGATATTATCAAGGAAGTCGATGGGGTAGCGACCTCGGGTACTTCTGTCGACCAGATCGTGACCCGGATTAAAGGGCCGGAGGGAAGCCGTGTCAAGGTCCAGCTTTTGCGCCCGAGTACCGGGAAGATGGTCGGAACTACGATCACCCGAAAGAGAATTGCCACCCCGAGCGTGGACTACGTTTACTTTGATAAGGAAAAGGTGGGCTATCTCATGGTCTTCTCCTTCGCCGAGAACACCCCGATGCAGTTTGCGACGGCGCTGGATCAGCTGACCAAGAAGGGCATGAAGGGGTTGGTTATCGACCTGCGAGGGAATCCGGGCGGACTGCTGGAGTCGGCAAGGCTGATGCTTTCGCAGTTTGCTTCAAACAAACTGGTCGTTCGCACGGTGGGCCGAGACCCATCCAAGGAAGAATCGGTCTACACCTATCCCGATTTTGAGCGAGTGATTGACTACAAGATCGCGGTTCTACAAAACGAGGGTTCGGCGAGCGCTAGCGAGATTTTCGCGGGCGTGATGCGAGATTATAAACTCGCCCGACTCTTTGGCGAGCACACGTACGGAAAGTCCTCTGTGCAGCAAATGTATGGTTTGAACAACCGAGCCGCCGTCAAGGTCACCGTCGCCAAGTACTTCCTTCCGAGCAATACCGATATCATGCGCAAGCTCGATGAGAATGGTCAGTACCTCAGCGGAGGCTTGAAGCCCGATGTAGAGGTCAAGTTGGGGCTTGGGCCGAACACTGTCATGGGCCACCCTGAAAAGGATAATCAGCTCAAGGCCGCGATCGACTACGTGCTTTCTCGACCCGCAAAGGGCTGATTCAGCCTTTTCGGGTCCGGGAACTCGGGTCGGTGATTGTCCTGAGACCATCACCGAGGAAGTTCAGTGAAAAGATTGTGGCGCTGAGGGCGAGACAGGGCCACAGCAAGAGGCCTCTCTTCGCCTCGTCAAACATCTGAATCTTCCCTTGGTTGATCATGCTGCCCCAGCTTGGAATCGGCGGCTGCACGCCGATCCCGAGGAAGCTCAACGTGCTTTCGGCGAGGATGATCCCCGCGATATCCACCATGCTCACGGCAAGGAGCAACCCGCCGAGTTGCGGCAACACGTGGCGCAGAATAATCTTGAATTTAGAAACGCCCATGGCCTCGGCGGCCACCACAAACTCCCGGTTTTTGAGCATCGCGACTTGACCGCGCACTAGACGCACGATCCCTGGCCACGAGGTGATGCTCAGCGCCGCAACGACGGGAACGACCCCCATGCCCCATATCCCAATGATGAGGATGGCGAGCAAGATGTCCGGGAATGCAAACATCGCATCGGTGATGCGCAAAAGCGTGGTGCGAATCCACGGAGACCCATACACGCCCAAGACGCCGATCGTGACCCCGATGAGAAGTGAAATGCACTGCACTCCGAGGCCGATAAGAATCGAAATTCTGGCCCCGTAGGCGAGGCGGGCGAAGATGCTTCTCCCCTGTTCATCGGTGCCGAGCCAGTGTTCGGCCGAAGCGGGCATGAAGGGGGTTCCTACCTTGTCAAAGGGAGATGCCTGCAGCATCGGCCCAAACATAGCAAACAGAACGATCAGCGAGAAGAAACCCGCACTGATCCAAAAGAGGACGCCGAGCTTTTTCAAACCTGGGAACCTCGCACTCGTGGGTCAAGGACAGGCTGAAGCAGGTCCACCAGCAGATTGATGAAGATGAAGAGAAACCCGGCCACGAGCGTCGTGGCTTGGATGGTGGGGACGTCTCGTTTTTGGATGGCCTCGATGGCGAGACTGCCCATCCCCGGGATCGTGAAGGCTCGCTCTACGACGAAACTACCCGTGAGAAGAAATCCAAAGCTGGTTCCAATCGCGGTGACCACGGGCATAATCGCATTGCGAAGGCCATGCCGAATGTAGAGTCGAAAGCGGGGAACTCCTTTCGCGATGGCGAGCCGGATGAAGTCTTGTCCGAGGGTGTCAATCATGCTCGCTCGGGTGAGCCGTGTGAGCGTCGCCATCGGGCGAAGCGAAAGCGTCAGGACCGGCATGAGCAGATAGTAAAAGTCTGGCGCCACGCGGTTCTCGCTCCAACTGGTCGGTAAAAGATCGAGGTTGAGTGCGAGAACCAGAATGAGGATAGGGGCCAGGACAAAGTTCGGAATTGTCACGCCGAGAGTCCCAAAAGTCAGGACTGCCTTGTCTATCCATCGCCCCTCGAAGATGGCTCCCAAAGACCCCAGCACAATGCCGACACCGGCGGCAAGAAAGAGAGCCCAAAACGCAATTCTCGCGGTCATGGGCAGGGTCCGCTGGATGCTTTCCGAGACGGGCTCTTTGACTCCTACGTAGCTCTTCCCGAAGTCAAACTTCGCAGAGCCAGTGACGAATGTCCCGAATCGCACATACCAGGGCTTGTTCAGCCCGAGTTCCTCGCGAATCCGTTCCACCGCCGCCGGAGTCGCCTTTTCACCGGCGATTTGGCGCGCGGCATCGCCCGGCGCTAACTCTGTGGCCATGAAGGTGAGAAAACAGATGAGGAGCAACGACAGAATCGCCGCTCCTAATCGTACTGTTAGGGCTCGTAGCAAGGCCAAGGTGCCTGAATCTTACCCGCGCGCGCGGGTCTCTTCCAGCGTTACCTTCGTCACTTGATCGCCGACTTGGAGCGTATCCAAGATTTCTAGTCCTTGCGTCACTTGCCCGAAAACTGTGTAGTTATCGTCGAGGAAGCTGTACGCATCGAGCATGAAGTAGAACTGGCAGTCTCCCGAATTCTTGTCGTCTGGTTGGCGGCTCAGGCCCACTGCGCCCCGGACGTGCTTGAGACCAGAATTTTCAAAATCGATCTTTTTTCCGGTTCCCCCGGTTCCGATGGACGAATCGTCGAGACGTTTGGTCTTCGTGAGGGGATCTCCAAACTGGACGAGGAACGGTCGAGGCTGCTTAATGACTTTGAAAAACTTTTGATCTGTGTAAAAGCCATCTTTCGCCAGACTCATGATTTTCTTGCAAGGTCTTTGCCCGCTCCAACCGCTTTCGCATTCGATCTGGCCCCAGGGCCGC
>CAZBXR010000083.1:0-9644 GCA_964496145.1 uncultured Chthonomonas sp.
TTGTGCAAGAGATCTCCGATTGCTACCTGGCGCTCGGCATAGTCCACGAGGCGTGCAACCGATCCTTCAAGATCACCACGGCCTCGCGCAGTTCCTCTTCTCGGACTTCTCGTTTTTTGTTCACCAATTCGGTGATCTCTTGAAACTCCTTGGGATGGAGATATTTGAAACTCAGATCCTCGAGCTGCCATTTGATCTGCCAGATTCCCAACCTTGCGGCGAGAGGGGCATAAATATCGAGCGTCTCGCTGGCAATTCTCAGCCGCTTGTCTGCGGCCATGTGGTCCAACGTCCGCATGTTGTGCAGACGGTCCGCCAGCTTAATGACCATCACCCGGACGTCCTCGGCCATCGCCAGGAGCATTTTCCGGAGCGTCTCGGCGGCGGCGGCGGATTTTGCGGCTTGCCGCTGGCGCTCGGTGAGCACTTCTTGTTGTCGAAACTTCAGTTTGGTGACGCCATCCACGAGGTGCAAAACCCCGGGTCCGAAACTCTTCTCGATGGTTTCGCGGCTGACATCTGTGTCCTCAAGAACGTCGTGAAGGAGCGCCGCACAGATGGAGTCCTCGTCCATGCGCAGTTCGGCGACGATCGTAGCAACCGCCAGCGGGTGGGTGATGTACGGCTCCCCCGATTGCCGAGTCTGCCCCCGGTGCCCTTCTTCCGCGACAAAGAATGCAAACCGAAGCTTTCGCACATTGGCGGTTGGGTTATGCTCGCGAATGTACGTTAAGAGCTCGGCGAACCCTTCGGGCTCTTCCCAGCCGTCGGGGAGTGCATATAAATCTGGATTGAGCGCCACGGATGGTTCAAGTGTAGACGAGGCCCGAGGTTTCAGGCTGATTGGAATCGAAAAGTATAGCAAAGGCGCGGGATTTACTGCCTCACCGGGCCATAATAGAGCGTGGAAAAGAAGAACCAGGTTTTGATCTTCGATACGACACTCCGCGATGGCGAGCAAAGCCCCGGAGTTCGACTCAACATGGAGCAAAAATTGACGATTGCCCATGCTCTCCGAGACCTCGGAGTCAACATTATCGAAGCTGGATTCCCCATTAGCTCACCCGGCGACTTTGAAGCCGTCCAAACGCTTGCCCGAGAGATCAAAGGCGTCACGATTTGCGGTCTGACCCGTGCCCGAGCCAAAGACATCGAAGTGGCGGCGGAGGCCCTTGGCCCTGCCGAAAGTCGGCGGATTCACACGGGGCTAGGAGTGAGCGAAAACCACCTTCAGCACAAATTGAGGATGACCAAGGAGCAAGCTCTGGAGGTCGGCGTGAGCGCCGTGAAGCATGCCCGGCAGTTCACCGATGACATCGAATACTTCATGGAGGATTCTGGACGCGCCGACCTGGATTACGTGTACAAAGTCGTCGAAGAGGTCATTAAGGCAGGGGCAACCACCATCAACGTCCCCGACACCACAGGTTTCACTTATCCAAACGAGTACTTCCACCTCATCAAGGGGATCTGCGACAACGTGCCGAACGTGGATAAGGCGGTTTTGAGTTGCCATTGCCACAACGACCTGGGGATGGCCACGGCAAACACTCTCGCGGGTGTCATGGGTGGCGCACGCCAAGTAGAAGTCACCATCAACGGCATCGGCGAGCGTGCCGGCAACACCGCTCTTGAAGAAGTGGTGATGGCCCTTCTTATCCGCAAAGATAAGTTCGGATTGGAGACCTCCATTCAAACCACTGGCCTCGTGCCTATTTCAAAAATGGTGGCGGAAATGAGCGGGATGGTCGTCCAGAGGAACAAAGCTGTCGTGGGGGCGAATGCCTATGCCCATAGCAGCGGCATCCACCAAGACGGCGTCCTGAAGGAGCGCTCCACCTACGAAATCATCGATCCGTTGCTCGTGGGTGCCCTCAAGAGCGAGATTGTGTTGACGGCCCGGAGCGGTCGCCATGGCCTCAAGCACCGACTGCAAGAGATCGGCTTCAACTTCAACGAAGAGCGATTCGAGGCGATCTACAACAAGTTTCTCGAAGTGGCGGACCAAAAATCTGAAGTCACCGATGATGATTTGCAAGAGTTGGTGACTCACTAGATCATGCACGCGGCTGAACGTACGCTTCGTCTCATCTCAGAGGCTCAGGTATCGGGTTCGGCCACCCAGTGGCGCTCTGCTCTGCGGCGGGTCTTGACGACTCACGCCGATTATGAGCCGGTAAAGGCGATTTCTCTCGCTGAGTCCACCGTCCCCGAGAACTTGGCGAAAAATTTCAAGTCGTTCTTTGGGTTGTTTGGCGACATGCTCGACCACCCGATTTTCCCGTTCCTTGGGGCAGGATTCTACGGCATGGCCCGCGACCATCACGGAGCCGCCGACATACTCTCCCAAGCCGTCGCGAAGTTCGGTCACAGATACGATCTTGATAGTGGGTTGCTGTACCACACCTGCGCTGCCAAACCAAAGAAGATCGTCGCGCAGAAAGCCCTCGACGAGTTTCTCACGAGGTACTCGGAGCTTCCCGTGGCCTATCACACCGGGAGTTATGTCGCTCAGCGATTCGTTTCTCCCGAGCGCGCGGCCCAGATTACAGATTCGCTCCTTTCCTACTTTCCAAATTCAAATGTCGCGCATTCGGCGCGCCGAGACCAAGCCTACTTTCAAGGAAATCTTGCCATGGCGGTGGGTTTTGCCCGCGTGGTGGTGGCGAATGATCGCTGTTCCGCCCTCGGTTGGATCACCCTTGCCGAAATGCTCGTCGAGATTGGGAATCGCGAGGAAGCCGTGACGGCTGCCACGACAGCTTTGGACCTTGCACCTTTGCGGCGAGAGATCATTGACCGATACAAAACGGTCTGCTCAGTTGCCTGAGCAAAAAACAAAGAATCGGTGTGTTCGCACGATTGTGAACACACCGATTTTATTTGTCTCGGGTTCTTTATCTAAAGAAGTCGAACGTTTCCAATCGCTTCTTTACGGATTGCAAGAACTTCCCTGCCAACATGCCGTCCACCAGTCGGTGATCGTATGTCAAGACCAAGTTCATGATGCTTCGGACGGCGATCATGCCATCCACCACGGTTGGAACCTGCTTGATGGTGTAGGTACCCAGAATCGCGGCCTGGGGCGCGTTGATCATCGGCGTACCGAGAAGCGCTCCGTAGCTGCCAGGATTCGTAAGAGTAAACGATCCGCCTTGGACATCGGCAACCGAAAGCGAATTTGACCGAGCCTTCTTCGCGATCTCTTCGAGGTCCTTTGCTAGGTCGATGAGCGTCTTGGAGTTGCAGTTTCGGATGACCGGAACGATCAGACCTTCATCGCCCTTTGCGCCCAGCGAAACCGCCACACCCATGTGCACGTTGTGATTGGTGACCACATTGCCGTCCACGAGAGACGAATTCACGAGCGGGAACTCAAGGAGTGTCTCAGTGATCGCTTTGATAAAGAACGGCGTGTAGGTGAGTTTCACACCGAACTGCTCTTGGAAGGTGTCCTTGTTGATGGATCGGAACTTCACCATGTTGGTGACGTCCACTTCGATCAAGGTGCTCACGGTCGGAACTTGACTGCTGCGGACCATTGCCTCCGCAATCATCTTTCTCATCCCGGCGAGCGGAGTCACCGTCTGGTCTTCGCCCGCGACGACAGGGGCGGGTGCAGCCTTGGGCTCGGCGATCGGAGCGGCCACCGGAGTGATTGCCACCGGCGCGGCGGGCGCAGTCGGCGCCGCAGCAGGCTTGGTTGGAGCGGCTCCACCGAGGAAGGCTTCAATGTCTTTCTTGGTAACGCGTCCACCCGTCCCGGTTCCAGAAATGGAGGCCAATTGTGAATCGGCTAAATTGTGTTCCTTGGCGATGCTCCGCACGACAGGCGAATACCACCGTCGTTCACCAGTATCTGCACCATTGCTCGAAGCAGGGGCAGATGCCGCGGATGGAGCCACGGGCGCACTGGCTGCGGGTTCGGGAACGGACTCAGCGGCAGGGGCCGGAGCAGAAGCCGCAGGGGCTTCTCCGGAACCATCATCGATGGTGCCCATCGAGTGGAAAACTTCAACGAGACCGCCTTCTGGGATCAGAATCTCCATGAGGACTCCGGAAGCCGGCGCCTGGAGTTCGGTATTGACCTTATCGGTCATGATCTCCACAATCGGTTCGTCTTCCTTGACTGTGTCGCCGACTTTTTTCAGCCAGCGACTGACCGTTCCTTCGTGTACTGATTCGCCCAGCTCAGGCATCAAAATGGGGACTGGCATAGCTAATTAGGTAGTTTACTTGAGTCGTCGGTGCGTTATCCAACGGTTGCGTTGATAAAGCTGAGAATGTCTTCTTCTTGAATCATCGGTTCCCCGGGGGAAACATTGTTGAGCTTTCCTTCGAGCATCCACTTTTCGAGTTCGCCAACCATCTCGAACAGATGGTCGAACGAGTCTACGATGAAGAGGAGCGGTTGGTAATGGTCAATCTCAAAATATTGGTTGACAATCCATTCCAACTGGGCGGGGTAGCGCTGCACTTCAGGCGACTCGATGCAGTGCTCAATCTCTCCAAAGCTGCTCAAGAGTCCGCTTCCGTACACCTTGACCTCGCCAGGCTTCGAGCCTCGCATCAGGCCAAACTCCACGGTGAACCAGAAGAACCTGGCCATCGCTTTGATGATGCTCGTCAGTCGTTGGGCACGCTCGTGAGGATCTTTGATCTCACTCGCGAACTCCGCCGCCCGGTGGGCGCAATCTCCAAACCGGACCAGAGTATCGGCAAATGCCTTGTCGGTATGCATCGGCACGTGCCCGGCAATGTCATGAAAGATGTCGGGTTCTGGGAGATAGTCTAACTTGCTTCCGTTTCGAATCGTGATCGTTGTGGGAAACTCCCGATTTCGCAAACAGTCGAAAAAGAGAAACGCTGGCACATAGCCGCTGACTGCTTTTGCTTTGAAGCCAGTAAGGGGATTCAAAAACTGGTTGACATCCGCCATGCGCGGGACCCGCTTGGGGTCGAGACACAGATTCGAAATCCCTTTCAGAAAGTGCTCATTCGCGTACTGCTCCCAACGAGGAAGCATGCGGTCGTACAGCATCCGCCACGCCTCGTGGTTCTCGTCGGTGTACAAATCGTAGGGTTGTTCGATGTAGAGGTTGCCCGCTTCGCGAGCCTCCTCGATAAATGGAGCTTCTCCGGTCGTGAGTCCGGCGGCTTGGGTGTGGGTGCTTGTGTGTTGAGCGACGTTGCTCATAGTTTGCATGACCTCTCTGAAACCAGGTGTTTGTATGGTCTATGGTACTCGACTAGGGTCCCCGTACATCAGGATTGACCGTGGACCCAAAGAAAAAACGAGCTGATCGGGAGTTTCCCGTCTCAGCTCGCCCTTTGCAAGTGATTGACTTCGTTAGATACGAGTTTCGTTGTCCATGAACCGCTTGAGGATGAAACTGAGGATGGCCAATACAACGATCAGACCGATGGGGCCGAGGAACGAGAGCTTGTACATCGTCTCGGAAGATCCACCGATGAATCCGAGTTCCTTCGTCATCTTGTCCGTCGAGTATTGGTAGTAGGGCCAACCCATGTAGGCGGCCACGAGGAGCGGCACGAAACCAAAGAATTTCACGGCCGGGTGTCCGCCGTCTTTTTCTTTGCTATACCCAAACCCAAAAATTGCGATTCCCAAGAAAATGGGGATGGCGATGAGCAAAGCCAAATCCTTGGCAACGGTTTTGCCGGGCTCAGCGAACATGTGAAGAAGTTGCATACTCATACGTCTAAATTCAGTCCTAGAGGATCGTGGTGCTAATGTACCAGAGTCGATTCAAGAGGATAAGCAAGTTCCATGCCAACTTGGTTCCTGCGGATTAGTAATCCACGGGTCGAAGATAATATTCGCCGATGGCCCCCGTGCTCATCATCGCGACGGTAGGCAGCTTCCGCTTCCAGTGGGTCCCGTTCACCTTTGCCCACACAAGGTCGACCTTGGCGGGGTCATACCCAAGCTCGACGACTTTCTCCTTTGGCCACCCGTGCATATGGAAGGAGAGGATCCGATCTGCTTCTGCGTACGAGATGCCAAAGTCCCCCTCGTCGGTTTGGCCCGGGGCGAGGTCTGCACTCGGCGCTTTTGAGATGATTTTCTCCGGTACTCCGAGCGCCCTGGCGATCTCATATACCTGGGTCTTGAAGAGGTCACCGAGAGGATTCACCGGGGGCGCATCGTCCGCATGCCAGGTGTAATAGCCAAACATTCTCTCGGTCTTGTTTCCAGTACCGAGTGAGATTCCCCTAATCTCGGCGCTCTGGTCGAACAAAACGATCATCCTCATACGAGCGCATACGTTTCCGATTCGCGTGGCGTTTGCCTGCGGCTCATAGAGGTCGAGATACGGGTCCACCATCGGCGTGATTTCGATCGTCCGGTTCGGCACGCCGAGGGCGTCAATCACCAGTTGGGCATCGTCGAGGCTGGCCTGCGAGGAGAGCTTATAAGGCATTCGAACGCACAACACGTTTTCGGCTCCTAGGGCCTGTGCAGCCAGATAGGTTGTGACCGCCGAATCCAGCCCCCCAGAGAGACCGATGACGACGCGGTCCATCTTCCGCCGCACTTTCACTTCTTGCACCAAGAATTTCACCAACCAATCGGCGGCGAAATGAGGATTCAGCGCCAGTAGGTCAGGACCTTTTGAAGCAAAGCGATGGATCGGGAGAGCCATTGGAATAAAGAGTACCGGGTTCTGAAGCTACCTAGAACGACGCATTTCTCGTATCCTAAGTGGAAATATGAGAACTGGCCGAATCGTGGTGGGAGTGACAGGAGCAAGTGGGGCAATCTACGCGCAGAGGTTTCTGCGCGAGGCTGTGAAGCACTACGACGAGGTGTATCTGATGCTCTCCGAGCAAGCCGTGCAGGTCGCGTCGACCGAACTGGGCGTGACTCCTCGCCTGTCGCCCTTTAGCACCGCTGAGTGGCTTGGCGAAGAATTTCCGAACCTTCACTATCTTGAGCCACGAAACTACTTCTCTCCCCCGGCCAGCGGTTCATTCCATCACGACGGAATGGTCATTGTCCCCTGTTCGATGGGCACCGCCGGAAGGATCGCCAACGGGATGAGCAACGACTTGCTCACACGATCGGCGGATGTGTGCCTCAAGGAAAAGCGTCCCCTCATTCTCGTCCCTCGGGAAATGCCCTGGAACACGATCATGCTCCGCAACTTAACAACGCTCTCCGAGGTAGGAGCGACCATTTTGCCCGCCTCGCCCGCCTGGTACACGAACCCGACTTCGCTCGAAGAATTGGCCGACACGGTGGTCGCGCGGATCCTCCAGCAACTTGGGGTCGATCATAAACTTCAGTCCGAATGGATGGTGACCGAATGAGAAAGGCCATTCTCGCTGGGGGCTCGGGGCTCGTTGGTAAAGAGCTGAGCCAGCTTCTCACGTCAGCCGGGTGGGAGGTCGTCATCCTCTCACGAAAGGCAAGGGAAGGGACTCCGCGCTCGGTGGTATGGGATGGAGCCACACTCGGCCCTTGGGTTTCCGAGTTAGAATCCGCCGACGCGCTCATCAACCTGGCGGGTCACCCCGTCAGCGTGCCGTGGACGGACGAAAACAAGAAACTCATCGTCTCGAGTCGTGTGAACACGACGAGGCTACTGGGAGAAGCTTGCACGCGTTGCGAGACCACTCCGAAACGATGGGTGCAGGCCTCAGCGGTGGGGATCTACCCTGACCTAGGTGACACCGTGGTGACCGAGGGGTCAGCCCCAGGTCCTGCAGATTCATTTCTCGTCGAGACGTGCCTGCAGTGGGAAGCCGCGGCCCGCGCCCACTGCCCAGAAGCGACTTCTCTCGGCTTTGTTCGCATCGGCATCGTTCTCTCCGAGAACGGCGGGATGCTGGAACCCCTCGTCAAACTCACCAAGGCGTTTTTAGGGGGCCACACGGGCACCGGCAAGCAATTTGTCCCGTGGATTCATGAGCTAGACCTGGCAAGACTGTTCCAGTGGATGATCGATCAACCCGATGTGTCATTGGTCAACGGCTGTGGCCCAGACCCGGCGCCGATGGCCCAGTTCATGGAAGAGCTGAGAAAGGCAATCGGGCGCCCTTGGTCGCCGCCTGTTCCTACGCCGATGCTAAAACTCGCTTCGGCCCTTCGACTTGCACCAGATGCCTCGCTGGCCTTGTCTGGGGTGAGGGCGGTGCCGGAAAAGGCTCTGCAAAACGGCTTTACCTTTCAATTTCCGACCCTTCCGCAGGCATTGACCGACCTTCTCGGAAAAAAATGATGAAAAATTGACTTTTTTGCGGGTGAAGCGGCAACTTTTTTCCACCAATACTCGTTCTTGATAGAGAATCCCTATGAAGGGGAGTAGCGCCCGCTGAAAGCGGGGAGGCCTTCGTCAATACGTCCTCAACAGGACCGGAGCCCTCTGAAATGCAAGACCTTCGTGGCCAGAAGTGGCCATGGAGGTCTTTTTGATTTCCAGGGGATGCGAATGACGAAACCTATGAACAATCTTAAAGTTGGAATCCTGATGGCGAGCATTACAGCTTTGTTTGTGCTTGCTGGAAGAGCTCTAGGCGGCAACGCTGGCATTGTGATTGCCGTGGTCCTCGCCCTTGCGATGAACATGGGCACCTACTGGTTCTCGGACAAAATCGTGTTGAAGGTCACGAGGGCGCAGCCGGTCGATCCGTCGCAAGCCCCCGAACTGCACGCCATGACTCAGCGTTTGGCGCAAAGAGCAGGAATCCCTGTTCCCCGCTTGTATGTCGTGCACGATCCTTCGCCGAATGCATTTGCCACCGGGCGAAATCCTGCCAATGGTGTTGTCGCCGTCAACACAGGCCTTCTCGACATCCTTGACCAAAGAGAAGTCGAAGGAGTCATCGCCCACGAGATTGCGCACATCAAGCATCGAGACACTCTCACGAGTGCCGTGGTGGCCACGATGGCGGGAGCCATCTCGAGCATCGCAAACATGGCAATGTTCGCCTCCATGTTTGGCGGAGGCAGCAACGATGAAGAGGGCGGAAACCCGCTGGTTTCTCTGCTTCTCATGCTCGTGGCTCCCCTCGCCGCGACTCTCATTCAATTGGGAGTTTCTCGAACCCGGGAGTATCAAGCCGACCGCACGGCGGCCGAGCTTATTGGAACCGGTGAAGGATTGCAATCCGCTCTCCTCAAGCTGACGAGAGGGACAACCCAGATTCCTGGGCATATGTCTCCTTCGAACGCCCACATGTGCATCGTCAACCCATTTGGGGCCCGCGCCCAAGGTCTTGTCAATCTGTTCAGCACTCACCCCGCCATGGAGAGTCGGATCAAGAATCTGCAAGATGCCGAACTTCAGCTGCGCAACCGCGCGGCATAACTCTCTAGACTAACGGAGGAAAACTACGAAATGAATAATTGTCCAAAGAATTGCCCTACGCAACTGCTGATGACGGAACGTCATGGCGTTGAGATCGATTACTGCCCCACCTGCCGAGGCGTTTGGCTCGATCGCGGCGAACTCGATAAGATTATCGACCGAGCCATCGAGATGGAAGGTCGGCCGGTCGCAGCTCAGCAGCCTGCCGCGCCCGCGGCCCCTGTGGCTCCGGCACCGCCCATGCCAGGCACGCCTGGCCAGAAGTGGCCATGGAGGTCTTTTTGATTTCCAGGGGATGCGAATGACGAA
>CAZBXR010000084.1:0-9322 GCA_964496145.1 uncultured Chthonomonas sp.
CTTGGGATGTCCGGGTTTCGCTGGACTACCGGGTGCCCCTGCGCGAGGTTCTTGAACGGCGGATGGGGTTTGCCGACACCTCTGCCGAGGTCTTCCCCGGGCTGTCCGAGAAAAGCCTCGGCTTGGCGTGAAATTCGGCAATTTCACCCGCCGCCCGAGGGCGGAGGAGCGAAGCGACGAGGGCGAGGCTCGGGCCGGGCGGCGGGTGGCTTACGCTTCCGGTGTCGATTCGGCTTGGGTCTTCGCAAAGCGATACTTCAAGAAGCGGAAGATCAAGTACAGCAGTCCGAGTACGACGAGGATGTCGAGGTATTTGAACCACTTTTCAACTTCCGTCCAGTTTTGGCCGAGCCGAAATCCTACGTAGGTCCAGAAGTAGCACCAGGGAAGCGCCCCCAGGAATGCGTACACCATGAAGATGCCGAAATTGGCCTTAAAGAACCCCGCGGGCAACGAGATGAACGTGCGAACGATGGGAATAAATCGCCCCCAGAGCGTCACTTTGAGCCCGTACTTTTCGAACCAATGTTCGGAGTGGGCAATCTCTTTGGGCCGCAACAACACGAACTTCCCGTACTTCAGAAGGAAATCTTTCCCAAGTAAAGCGGCAACCCAATAGCTCACGCCGCTCCCAATGGTGCTCCCAATCGTCCCCGCCCATGCCACGGCGTGCCAATTGAACTTCCCCTCGGCTGACATCATTCCCCCAAACGGCATAATGACCTCGCTGGGGATGGGGATATTGGCTGAATCGAGCAGCATGAGTAACGCCACTCCTGGGAGCCCGATGGCTTGTATAACGCCTTCTGCCCAAGCCTTCATGGGTCCAATGATCTGCTCAAGCATGACCCTGAATTATGGCACGAGGTACCTTGAGAGTCGCATGCAGAACGGAGCCTTTGAGACCTGGCGAGACTTCTTTGACTTTGCCGCCCCGCAATACGATGAGAACTCGTTTACGAAAAACACCCTTGTCGAAGTCCAATTTCTGTGGGAGAAGCTTGCTCTTGAACCCGGAATGTCCGTCCTCGATATGGGATGCGGAACGGGCCGACACGCAATTGCCCTCGCCGAACGGGGCGCCCAGGTCACAGGCGTCGACTTTTCACCCCAAATGCTGTACGAAGCCAAAAAGAAGGCGAAGGCCGCCAACGTCGAGGTGGAGTGGGTAGAAGCCGACGGGACGAATTGGAACCGACCAGACACCTTTCACGCGGCGATCTGTATCTGCGAGGGGGGATTGGGGCTGGCAGGGCATAACGAAGACCCCGTGACGCATGACCTCGCGATTCTACGAAACATCGGGCAGTCTCTCCGCCCAGAAGGGAAACTTCTCCTGACCGCGCTGAACGGCTACAGCCAGATTCGATCCATGCGCGATGAAGATGTTCAGGCGGGAGCCTTTGACCCCGCATCCATGATCGCAAAATATGCGAATACTATGGAACTTCCAGGGGGGCCAGTGAGTGTTCATATAAGAGAGAGACTTTTCATTCCTCCCGAACTGACCGCGCTTCTCTATGCGTCCGGAATGGTAACGGAGCATGTGTGGGGCGGGACCGCTGGAGAATGGGGCGAGAGACCTCTCCGACTCGATGAAATCGAGATGATGTTTGTGGCGAGAAAGAAAAGTTTATGATGGGCCGTGATACCCAGCGGGGGTACAGACGTCCATTATGATAGAGGGTATGAAGGCAGTTTGTTTGCTGGCCTTCCTTGTTGGGCAGAATTTGTCCCCGACGGTCGTGCCGGACAAGGAAATTTTGGGGATGGGTAGAGCCGCTTGGCGCTCCCGCTGCCTGCTCGCGTCAAAAGATCCCGTCGTATCCATCATTCGGGCCGAGGAGACCTACGGCCAAGCCCTTTACCGTCGAAACGAAGACGACATCAAGCTCAAACCCGCCAGCACCCGATCCATCTTACGTTCTCTTCGTCGCCTCGCCGTCGATTTTCAGATGAACATGATCGACGTGAAAGGGGTTTTTGCGCAAGGCAAGGGCGAATGGAACACCCCGCGCTCCATGGTCCAGGCCGATGTAGAAGAGATGGTAGAGCATCTCTTGCGAGGCACGGGACGAGCCCGGGCTCGATGGGGCGCCCAAGCGATCCTGAACAACATGCAGGTGATTGAGCAGGACGTAAAACGCTTTAGAAAACAGATCGACAATGCTCGATCGAGTGAAGGCGATTCGAAATACGCGCTGGAAGCTCTTCTGGCCGCCCGTGAATCGGTTGTTGAAATCGGAAAGCTATCGGCAAAGCTCTCGCCCCGAGAATCAGATTTCGTGCTCGAATACTGCAATAACCAGCTCGAGCTTCCCGAATTCTCTTAAGCCCCGCGCCTGATTGGCGGACATAAAAGTCCCCCACATCCGGTCAAACGAATCTGGGGGACTATGGGGAACCCTTACTTCACGACTTTTGTCATCGCGTAGCCTTGACCCGAAAGGGTATTGGCTTCCGTATCCAGCGTGAGGACCATCGGTCCGGAGAGTTGCTTGAGACTCGCCTCCACGGACGAGCGTTGAGCGGCGGGAAGAAGGGACAGCATCTTCATTGCGCCGTCCACGAATTCCTTTACGTTTTGATCCCGAACCTTTTCCACGGTGAGCGTTAGATTCTTGTCTTGAAGACTCCATTTTCCAGTCATCGCGACATCTTGGCCACCAAACGTCGTGTTAGACGTAAACGTTTTGTCCTGCTTGAACTCCGTGGTCGAAGTCGCGCCCGCGGCGCTCGAGGTCCAAGTGCCGATGACTGCCGCTTCCGGCTTGGAGCAGCCCGACAGAGCGAGAATGGAGAGGCCAAGGGCCATAGAAAGTTTGAGATTCCTCATGCGTCCATTGTATTCGTTTCAGAGACCGGTATCGGACTTTTGGCGGAACTGACGCCCCTCGCCGACTACTCTCCTGCCGTGCGCACTTGAGAAACGACCTTCGCGATCTGCTTCGCGTACTCTTGCGTCGCATTTTTCGCGCCCTGAGCGTGTCCGGAGTTTGGAATCACCCACAGTTCCAGTCCAGTGGCTCTCGCATAGGCTTCGGCGTACGATTTGGGGAAAAGACGATCCTTTTCGTTGTGAATGATGAGGCCGGGATTGCCCTGCCATTGCCCCGCGTCTACCAAAGGTTGGATGGTGTTGGGATCGGCCTCGACCATGCCCCGAGACATGATCCTAACCGGTGCCAAGATAGGGGAGAAGCGACCCGCCGTAAGGCTGAACCACTGATGAATGGCATCATTCAGGTTCGGAAAGGCATCTTCGGATATGACAGCGCTAATCTCTCCCGGCTCGGCCTTCCCGGTGGCAAGCCACGCCGATGCCGCTCCCAAGGAGACCCCCACCAAAACGACGCGAATGCGGCGTCCTTTCCCAGCCTCTTTCGCCCAACGAACACACGCGATGATTTCATTGGCTTCGACCGGCCCAAATCCGACACTTTCGTGTTTGCTCCTGCCGTGACCGGCCATCCATGGGACCACAACGCCAACCTTCGAGTTCTCGACAAGAGGCGCGAGTTCGGACCAACTGGCGGGCGATCCCCCTAAGCCATGCACAAAGATCACCACCGTATCGCCGTAGAATTCTCGGTCCACCAGACTCTTTGAGGCATGGACAGGAATCTCGTAGCCACGCCCCTGGACCCAGTCCACAGAAAATTGGGAGCCTTCGAGAGGGCCGCCCACCGATCGGTGCCCCACATAAGACCGAGCAAGGAGGTAGCAACCGACTCCGTAGGCTAGAACTAGCCCAAGTACGAAGTACATCACCTTACGAAATCGTCTTTTCCGCGGCTTCGACTGCATTGCTCAAAAGGCTCGCGACCGTCATCGGGCCTACTCCTCCCGGAACTGGGGTGATCATGCTTGCCCGCCGCGAGCAAGATTCAAAATCACAATCGCCCACATCATGGCTGCGCCCCTCGACCTTGTTATAGCCCGCATCGAGAATGATCGCGCCAGGTTTGATCCAATCTCCCTTCACCATTTCCGGCCGCCCGACCGCCGCCACGAGGATATCCGCGGTTCGGCAGAGATCGGCAAGATTCGCCGTTTTGGAATGGGCAATCGTCACGGTAGCATTCTGTTGGAGCAACATGAGGGCAGCGGGTTTTCCAAGAATCACGCTTCGGCCAATCACGACCGCATTTTTCCCTTGGCAATCCACCTTGTAGTGGTCGAGTAGCTTCATCATGCCCAGTGGAGTGGCACAGCGAAACCCGGGGAGGTCACACGTGAGTTGACCCATCGATTGAGGAGTGATCCCGTCGACATCCTTTTCGGGGCCGAGCGCAATGAGCGCCGCGCTCTCATCGAGGTGGGAAGGAAGCGGGTGCTGAATCAGGACTCCGTGGACGAGGGGATCTCGATTGAGCTTATCGATATGCGACATAAGCTCGGCTTGAGTGGTGGTGTTGCTGGCCTCCCACGATCCACTCTCCATGCCGATTTCCTCGGCCCAGCGCCTTTTCATGCGCACGTAGGCGAGACTCGCGGGGTCTTGAGAGGCAACAATCGCTTCGAGCCTCGGCACGACCCCTCGGCTTCGCAACCGATCGACGCGCTCCTTCAGCTCCAGTCGTATCGTTCGACTCAGGCTTTTTCCGTCAAGAATCGTGGCTTCCATCAGCATTTTTCGCCGCCTTTTTGAGGCTCCAAGCCCCGGCCTTTATCATCTCGTCGTACTTTTCACTGCCCTCTTGGACAATTTCTTCTTCGACCTCTTCCGTCACCTCAGGCTCGACATCTTCAACCTCTTGCGACCCGGCAGGAGCCACCCAATTGACCTTGGGCGTGGAGAGCAAAAATTGACCTAGCAAGCCGTTGACAAATCGGCCGGACTCCTCGGCCCCAAATTTTCGGGCGAGAAGGACCGCCTCGTGGATCGAAACCTTGGGGGGAATCGTTTCGACATGGAGGAGTTCATACGCGGCCAGCCGAAGGGCGCACTTGTCGGTAACGGCAATGCGATCCCAACTCCAACCCGGGGCGAGAAACTTCGCCAGCGCCTTATCGAGTTTGTGCGACTGGAGATACACCCCGTACACGACGGCTTTGATCTGCTCTACGGCCTCGTGGGCGAATGGCGTGAGTTCGAGGACGTCGCGCATCGCTTTGTCTGCGCTCTCCCGTCCCACTTCCATGAGATAAAGGGCCTGAAATGAGGCCTCCCGAGCGGCACGGCGGCCCCTCACAAGATGAATAGAATCGTCTAGGGTCGAATCAGGCACGCACGGTCTCCTCCGCCAACATTCTGGGGACAAAGGCCGTGTTGACGTTTCCAGAAACATAGTCTGGATGGGCCACCAGTCTGCGCAAAAACGGAATGTTGGTCGTGATGCCTTCCACGTGAAACTCGTGGAGTGCGGTCACCAGATTGCGGATGGCCTCGGCTCGGTCGGCCCCTGTGACGATGAGCTTCGCAATCATAGGATCATAAAACGGGCTTATCGCGAACCCAGCGTAGACGTGGGTGTCAATGCGCACCCCTCTGCCGCCTGGTGCGTCCCACCGCGTGATCTTTCCGGTACTTGGCGCAAAATCTTTATCTGGGTCTTGGGCGGTGATTCGCGCCTCAATGCTATGCCCGGTGAGTTCGACCGATTTTTGGTTGAACCAGAGCTTCTCTCCTGCCGCGACTCGAAGTTGGCATTCCACGAGGTCGAGTCCCGTGATCGCTTCGGTGACGGGGTGCTCCACCTGCAACCGGGTGTTCATTTCCAAGAAGTAAAAGTCCTTTCCGTTGCCATCGAGTAGAAACTCGACGGTGCCCGCGTTGGAGTATCCGACCGATTTTGCAACTCGGACGGCCGCTTCTCCCATAGCCTTTCTCAGTTGTGGAGAAAGGACGGAGCAGGGGGCTTCTTCGACAATCTTTTGGTGCCGCAGGTTTTGAACCGAGCATTCTCGCTCGCCGAGATAGACCATGTTGCCATGCTCGTCTCCGAACACCTGAATCTCGACGTGTCTGGGTTCTACGACACACTTTTCGACGATCATTTCGTCGTTCCCAAAGCTCGCCTGAGCCTCGCTTCGAGCGATGTTCCACTGGCCAGCCAGTTCAGCCGCAGAGTCGACACGGCGGATGCCACGTCCTCCGCCACCCGCGACGGCCTTGAGAAGCACGGGGTAGCCAATTTGCTCGGCTATCTGCATTGCATCTACGTCAGTGGGGACACTGCCTTGGCTTCCCGGCACGACCGGACACTTCGAAGCGACGGCGGCGGTCTTCGCGCTCGCCTTGTCTCCCATGGCCCGAATCGCATCGACCCCTGGCCCAATAAACTTCACGCCCATCGCCGTCAGCGCCTCGGCGAAGGTGTCTCTTTCGGAGAAGTATCCGTACCCCGGATGCACGGCTTCCGCGCCAGAAATCTCGACGGCCATGAGCACGTTGGCGAGGTTCAGGTAGCTGTCGCTGTTGGTAGCCTCTCCCACGCAGATGGCGCGGTCGGCAATGCGAACATGCGTGCTTTCCTTGTCCGCTTGGGAATAAATGGCAATCGTCTCGATTCCCATGCTTCGACAGGTTCGAATGACTCGGCAGGCAATTTCGCCACGGTTCGCGATGAGGACTTTCTTAAACATCAATATTTCTCATGTCCAAGGTGGGGACACTTCACAGTGTCTTCAGCTGGATTCAATTCGTAGGGTTCTTTTCCGATGGGGCACTGACGCATGGATTCAGGCATCCGCATCGAGTCCCAAGTGATCGGTTCGTTTTCGTCGGTCTGATTTGCCTTCGCGGCGGCGATCATCTGGCGAATCTGAGCAAGATTCGAGGCGCAAACTCCATCCTTTGCCCTCGCAAAGCTCTGGCCCACAGCGGTGTTTCCAACTTGGTCTTTGCGCTGATTTCCTGTTTCTGTACATCCCACGCACAGCGCAAAAAGCAAGACGGCGACCCCAAAATTTTTCAAGGGGCGGCCTCGATTTCAAGAATGGGTTGACCGTATTCCACGGCGTCGCCTTCAGCGACAAAAAGCTGCGTCACCTTTCCCGCACATCCGCAAACCACTTCGTTTTGCAGTCCCACTGCGACGACGCTTCCCACCACGGCCCCGGCTTCTACTTTATCGCCAGATCGAACCGGTTTCTTGGCAAAGTTGAAGTAACCGACACAGGGAGCGGTCACCGCGACCGTGGTCGCCATGTTCACGGCGGCGACATCGGATACCGATACATCGCCTTCGCCTTCTTGATCCTCAGAGGGCGTTAAATTCAGGGTCGCCTTAAACTTGAGGTCACCACTTTCCAGGTGCACCGTTCTAAACCCGTGTTCACGGGCGGTTTGCAAGGCGTGGCGAATGACTTCACTCTCGACTTCGACCATGCGTGCATTGTACCGCTCGCCCCCACACCGGTAGTTCATAATCATCTCATGGCAGGCAACAGAAGTATTCAGGTCGAGACCGAACATCGCCCCATAGACAGAATCCTGAGGCCGTTCCAAAGGTTTGCGGACCAGGAGAGCAGTAGCGCCCAAGTTTTGCTCGGGTGCGCGGTGCTTGCCATGATCCTGATGAACTCTCCGCTGTCTGGAGGGTTCCAAAACATCCTGTCCCAGCCCGTTGGGTTCAAGCTGGGAAGTCTGGAGGTGATCAAGCCGCTCCAGATCATGATTAACGACGGCCTGATGGCTCTGTTCTTCTTCGTGATCGGGCTAGAGATCAAGCGAGAGATTTTGGTGGGTGAGCTGGCATCGGTCCAAAAAGCCGCCATGCCCATGCTCGCGGCCGTCGGCGGCATGGTGGTTCCCGCCGCAATCTTTTTGGCGCTCAATGTCGGAACTCCGGGTAAGCCAGGATGGGGCATCCCGATGGCGACCGACATCGCCTTCGCCCTCGGAATTTTGGCGCTCGCGGGACCTCGGGTTCCGGCGTCGGCCAAGGTCTTTTTGGCGGCTCTAGCCATTGTCGATGACATTGGGGCGGTCATCGTCATCGCGATTTTTTACACGGCTTCCATTCAGGCCGGATTGCTCCTTGCAGCGGCGGGCGTGGTCCTTGTGCTGATCGGGATGAACGCGATGGGCATCCGGCGACCGATTGCCTACGGTCTTGTGGGGTTTGTTCTGTGGTTGCTCGTCCTGAAATCTGGAGTCCACGCCACGATTGCAGGCGTCACGCTCGCCATGACCATCCCGGCCTCGGCCCGCCTCGATGTCAACCTGTTCAGAACCCGAATGCAGAAGCAGTTGGAGGCCTTCTCTGATCCTGGAATAGGAGATGAGACTCCACTTCTTACAGAAGAACAAGACGTCATTCTACGAACGATGGAGTCCGATCTGGAAATGGTCGGAACCCCCTTGCAGACCCTCATGACGAGCTTCCACACCCTCTCCGCGTGGCTCATCATGCCGTTGTTCGCCTTGGCCAATGCAGGCCTTGATCTTCGGACCATGGACCTGGCGAGCAGCTTCTCCGGGTCGGTTTCGATCGGGGTGATGCTTGGGCTTACCCTCGGTAAACCCATTGGCATCTTGCTGTTCTGCTTCATTGGGCTCAAACTCGGTTGGGCAAAGATGCCCAAGGGGCTTCGATGGTCGCACCTGGTGCCGGTGGCGATCCTTGCAGGAGTCGGATTCACCATGTCGTTGTTCATCGGAGGCCTTGCCTTTGATCCCGGAACGGTGCAGTATCAGCAGGCCAAGCTTGGGGTCCTGTGTGCCTCACTCGCCTCGGGAGCCATCGGGTATGCCCTGTTGAAGCGATCCGTCCAAAAGCGGCTTGCATGAGTTGAAGTGTCCTTGACTTTGCCTGGGTATTCTGCCTAGCGAATGAAGGTTTACATCTCTGCCGATATTGAAGGTTGCTCAGGGCTGGTAGCGTGGTCACAATGCGGACGCCCCAAGGGCGAGTATTACGACTATGCCTGGGCACGAGCGCGCATGACCGCCGACGTCAATGCCGCGATTCGCGGAGCGAAGGCCGGCGGAGCGAGCGAAGTGGTCGTGAAGGACAGCCACGGCAACAGTAAGAATCTCCTCGTCGATCAACTCGAGCCAGGTACCCGATTGATCTCTGGGTACGGAGCCAGGCACGGCGGGATGATGGCCGGGCTGGACCGCTCTTATGTCGCCGCCATGCTGATCGGCTACCATGCGATGGCAGGGACCCCCGCCGCCATCATGGAGCACACCTTAACCGGGTATGTCCACCGCATGTGGATCAACGACATGGAGGCAGGAGAGATCGGCCTGAGTACAGCGCTCGCAGGGTGCTTTGAAGTGCCGGTGGTGACCGTTTCCAGCGACAGGGCCGGTTGTGAAGAGGCAAGCCAGCTCATCCCCAACGTCCAAACGGCGGTGGTGAAAGATGGA
>CAZBXR010000085.1:0-9099 GCA_964496145.1 uncultured Chthonomonas sp.
GGACGATTATTCGTCGCCAGCGGTGTTGTAGTTGTCGCTCAAGATGAAGTAGTCAAGCAAGTCGACTGAATCATCGCCGTTGAAGTCAGCGTTCTCGTCAAAACCGGAATCACCCAGGGCGAGGTTGTAGCTGTCGGAAAGAGCAAAGTAATCGAGCAGGTCGCAGCTTTCGTCAGCGTTCGCGTCTCCGTTGCCCAAGTTCAGGACGTCGAGAGTTGTGTTGGCAACGATGTCCACGCCAGAAACCAGCTTGGATTGGAATCGGCCCCCGTTGATCCACACATCGTTCACGCCCGATGCGGTCGTGGTGAAGGAGTAGTCTCCATCCTCATCGACCGTCACCGTCTTGGTGTCAATCACGTTTCCGTTGTTTCGGATTTCGACAGTCATCGACCCAATTGCCTTGATACCGTCCCACGTTGGCGAAACAAACTTACCGACGACTGCGTTTTCTACCGGCGGTGGCGTTGTGCTCAACTCATAGATGGAGAGGACTCGTCGGCTCGAAGGTCCGGCGATTCCTGTGACCAGGAGGTAGTCCACGCCGCCGATCTTGGCGAATTCAGCCGAAAGGATCGTGCTCGTGAAGCCTTGTTGGGGGACACCGTTGATGGATTCTTCCCCGCTGATCGTGCTCGCGGCAGTCGCGACGGCTCCGGCACCCATGGTGACCGTGCTCACGAACATTGCTTGCCCACCAGTGACGGTTTGCGAAGAGCGATCATTGTAAACGATGGTGTTGAGGTAGGTCCCATCCCCCTTGCGGAAAGCAAGAGTCTGTTGAGCGGCGCCGCCCCCAGATTCTGGGCCAAGATCGACAAGAGTCTGACCGCTGAGGATTTGCGAGATATTCGCGCTGTTTCTTTCGCCGTACCGAACATCATTGTTGAAGCGATAGAACAAGTCGTTCCCTGCTCCGGTTCCGCCTGAGGTGTCGAATTCCATGTGGCGCACTTGGACAAAGTTCGAAAGTGCGTCGGCCACCGAGATACCTCCCGTGATACCACCGGTGAGTGGATTTGTTCGGGAGAGGTTGCCACGGCTGCGGAAGCCAACATCGATGCGGTTCGCACCGCGAAGGTCGGCAGCCAAGCAGTCGATTCGGTTCGAGCTCGTCCCTGCGGGTTGGATTTCCGAAGGAGTCGCGACGCCATCTCCGGCGTAGGTTGCGTATGCCGTTCCGTTTGGATCAAGGCGAACAATTCCGGTAAGGCCGCCCGTGTTGTCTGCCGTGCCCAGTGAGAAGCCGTAGTAGAACGATGGGTCGGAAGTCAGCCAGACGATCTTGGCGTCGGTTCCATCGCCGCCCCCGGTTCGAGTGTACACAGCAGCAGAGGTTGCGATTCCGAGTGGGTTGGTGACTTTTACGACACCGACTCCGCCAGGACCTGCCTGCGACCGCATGCCCGCGATGAAGATATCGGTGCCATCGGTAGCAACGTCGGAGGGGATATCGCCGACGACGGTCGTTCCACCGTCTCCGGTGGCAAACAGGGTGGAAAGGTCAATTCGCTTGACGTGCTTAAAGTAAGGCGCAATTTGAGCTTGCGATGCCGCGGCAACGGCCACGCATCCAGCAATGAGGAAAAACTTTTTCATAGATGTGCACTCCATCGGGTACCGAGTCAGACGCTGACTCATCCCTATTATATCGAAGGAACACACCCCGATAACCTAGATTCGTGCCAGGTTCAATTCGAACCTAGCAAACCTACGGGCAATTATTTCAAAACCGGCAATTCCACCAAGGAAATGGGCTTTCTTGTTCCCTCTGGCGGGTCGGTCCACAGTCCATCGGCTTTCAACAGGTTGATCAGTTCTTCCACGCCATTTTCCTGTGGAATTCCTGTCTTCACCACATCCCGTTTCCGATAGAGTGTGATCTTCCCTCCCGCGGCGCCGACGTATCCGTAGTCTGCATCGGCCATTTCTCCGGGTCCATTCACGATGCAGCCCATCACCGCGATATCCAGCCCTACGAGATGCTTGGTGGCATCGCGCACCTGATTCAAAACGATCGGAAGGTTGAACTTGGTTCGGCCACAGCTGGGACAAGCGATGTATTCCACCTTGGTTTTTCGGAGGCCAAGCGCCTGGAGGATATCGTAGCACACGGGTATCTCGTGGGCAGGATCCTCGGACAGGCTCACCCGGATGGTGTCGCCAATCCCTTCCATGAGCAAGGTCGCGATTCCGGCGGTGGACTTGATGCGGGCGTATTCCCCGTCTCCGGCTTCGGTCACACCGAGGTGAAGGGGATACGGCATGCCCTCTGCGTCCATTCGAGCCGCCATGATGCGGTTTGCCGTCACCATCGTTTGCACGCGGCTTGCTTTCGCGCTCACGTTGAGGTTCTTGAACCCGTGCTTTTCGCACAGCCGAAGATATTCGAGGGCGCTTTCGACCATCCCTTCGGGGGTATCTCCGTAGGTCACCAAAATCCGCTCGCTGAGCGATCCATGGTTGACTCCGACGCGCATGGCCACATTTCGCTTCTTGCAGGCTTCTATGACCGGCACAAAGCAATCCTCGATGGCATCCAGCTCCGCTTGCCACTCGCTCGGATCATAAGCGAGTTCCTCCCGCAGCTGATCCACCGTCGCGTCTTCGGTTCGACCCCGCAGGTCGGTGGATTCCTCTGCCCCAATCTCCTTCGAGCGGCTTCCGTGGCGTTTGAACACGAAAAGGCCGGGGTTCACTCGAACCTCATCCACCCATTTTGCGGCTTCTACAGCAATATCCGACCCTTGGTGATGGACATCGGCAGTGAGGGGCACGGGTCGGTACTTCTCCTCGACCTTGGCCTTGATCGCCTCTAGACACTCGGCTTCGCCGAGCGTAGGGGTCGTGACGCGGACAATCTCGCAGCCGATCTTGTGGAGTCCGATGATTTGCTCGACACAGGCATCGATGTTCCTGGTCTCTTCCGTGATCATCGATTGGACCACCACCGGGTGGCCCGCTCCCATTTTCACAGTGCCGATTTGGCAGAGATGCGTGTTTCGCCGAGGGATCGAAGGAGGAAGTGCCATGGTTTAGACTACGAAAGTGTACCGGGAGGAGTGCGAGAAATGAAGAAAGCCCCAGGGAATTCCCTGGGGCTTTCTTCGCGGCTATGTTCAGCGCTCGGAGCGATCGTCCATGCTCTGATTCTTGTTGGCTTCGATTTGCTCTTTGGACAAGCCGGCGTTGGCAAAGTCCTCTTGGTCGGAGCTCGACACGGAGCCACCGCTGCAACCCAACACGGCAAAGCCGCTCAGGATGAGGAGGGCAACTGCTACCTTTCTCATTGGCCGCCGAGACCCCACATTGGGTAGTTGATCGAAGTGTTCGGGTCGGTACTTGTTCCGTAGTCAAACACCGATCGTGCTCGTCGGCAGTTTCCGTTGAACTTGCTGGCAAGGGTGCCCAGGCTTGCGGACGGAATGTACTCGGAGAGGCGTGGAGTGTTACTCAAGAACGCCTTGTAGTTGATGAACTTTGCGCTTCCATCACCCATTCCCATGACAACGCCTTCGTGCGGGCCTGTTCCGATCTTATCGGGCACGTTGGTCACTCCGCAGGCTGTTCCGGTTGGGGTGAAGAACTGAGCCTCCCAGTATTCTCGGACCGCCATGGGGAATCCTCGTTGCACCTGGTCCGATCCTTGCGAACCCGTCACGATGTTCGAAACGGCAGCCGGAACGGCGTAGGTGTTGGCCATTTCCATGAGAACCATGGTTTGGCTAACGTTTGGAAGACCGGATTGTGCTCCACCGAACCAGGGCTCGGTCACGAAGCCAGAGGTTGTGACCCCAGAAACCCCAAGGTTCAAGACAAAGCCCCCGAGAATCTGACCGTTGGTCGTCCACTCGGTAGCATTCTTTTCTCGGAGAGGGTGGAAGAAAATCTGGACACTCTTGGTGTAGGGCAGGACATATTTCTGCCAGGTCTGCCAGGTCATGGAGTCGCCGAAACCTCGGGCGCCTCCGCAACGAGCGGCTCCACCGTCGTTCAGGGCCGAGTTAAGCGAGGTGCCTGCCTCGCAACCTCGGCGGCGAGGATATTGATCGTCGTTTGCATCTACGTACATCACGAGACCAAGGCTGATTTGTTTTTGATTGCTGATGGCAGCCGTCTTCTTTGCGGCGGTCTTCGCTTGGGCGAATACCGGAAAGAGGATCGCGGCCAGGATCGCGATGATCGCGATCACGACAAGAAGTTCAATGAGGGTAAAAGCTTTTTTCATGGCTGGCTGAGTACCAATTCTGCCCCTATTGTACAGCCCCTGGTACGCGCAAGGCAACCTTTGTGAAGAATTGTTAAGGCGCCTTTTAGTCTTGAGGCCCATACGAAAAAAACGACTCCAACGAAACGTGTCGTTGGAGTCGTTGCGGATCGAAGTCGAAACCTCGAACCTAGTTTAGTTTTGGGGCTCGCAGGCTCCCTTGGTTGGGTTCCAGTAGGATTCCAACGGTTTGTTCATGAAGTTGTTGATAGCTTCCTTTGCGGGGCGAGCCTTCGCGCTGGAGTCTGCCATCACCATGTTCAGCTGACCTGCGAAGCGTGCCTCAATGTTTTTGATGACCGTGGCATTGCTTGCGTTGGCTGGGTCATTACTTCCTGGTGAGTTGAAGTTGTGCTTGTTGTTTCCGAGATGCTTCCAGTAGAACGTGTATCCAGCCCTGCTTGACGGAGCGAAGTCGACTCCGTTGAGCTTGCAGTAGGTGTTGCCCATGTACGGGAACGCGTTGTAGTAGGTGGCATCAACCAGAACCATCGTGTTCGAAACTTCAGCAAGGCTAGACAAAACTGTTGGCGAGTTGTCCAATCCATTTTCTTCGTGAGGCTTCAGCACCCAGTTGTTCGAACCGTAGCTGTTTTGCCCGCCGTAGCTGTGGAATCCAGGATCAAAGTTACCCTTATCTTGGAAGCCACTCCACGCCTCAGGGTTGCCTGGCGACTTCCAAAGTGCCGTGCTCTTCGTGTAAGGATCAATCATTTGACTGAAGAAGCGTGCGCGAACCGTTGTTGCGCCGTTGGCAAGCATTGTTGCTGCGCGGGGATCACCCTTTGCTTGCAGGTCAAGATAGGTCGGATTGATTGCGTTCGAAGAGGCCGTGTTTCGGAACCTGTACGGAGGCAAACAGTCCTCAGAATCGTTCGCATACATGTTTAGGGCAAGGCCGATTTGCTTCGCTTGCGAAAGACCAGCGGTCTTCTTGGCGGCGTTCTTTGCTTGGGCGAAAACAGGGAAAAGGATGGCAGCTAGGATTGCGATGATCGCGATGACGACCAGCAACTCGATGAGGGTAAATGCTTTTTTCATGGTTTGGTGAGTCCGTGACAGGCGGGTGCCTTTGCCTTTCTATTGTGACCCATGTCTGCCTCAAATTCCAAGAGTTCGTTCATGAACTTTTAAGGAAAGCAGAACATTTGCCAGGATTAGGACGCGGGAATTTCTGCGATTGTTCGAATCGTTCAAACCAGGTCCTAGGACGGTACATACAAGAACCATGCCACACCACAGGGTGCAAACTTCAGGTAAACCAAAGGTAACCCAATGAGGGGGATCTAAAAATTGAAAAATTACACGGCTGACAAGATTCGTAACGTTGCCATTGTGGGTCACGGTGGCGCTGGCAAGACGATGCTCGTCGAACATTTGCTCTTTACGTCTGGTTCCACCGATCGGCTTGGTTCCGTTGACGCGGGCAACACCCAGAGCGACTACGATCCGCTCGAGGTCCGACGCAAAATCAGTGTCAGCGCAACCGTTGTTCCTCTTGAGTGGCACGACCACAAAATCAACCTGATTGATGTGCCTGGCTATCCCGATTTCGTCGGCGAGCTTCACAGCGTCGCCCGAGTTGTGGAATCCATGATCTTCATTTGCGAGGCCAAGCGCGACCTCGACGTCGGATTCGATTTGGCATGGGAAATCGCCGAGCAATACAACCTTGCGAAGTGCATCTTTATCAACAAATTAGAGCGTGATAACGCCGACTATGAGGGATTGATTGAAACCCTCCACCAGCGATACGGACACCGGATCGTCAATGTCCAGATTCCGATCGGAGTCCAAGCAGCATTTTCTGGCATTATCGACCTGCTGTCGATGAAGGTCTATAAGGGCCGCGACCGGGGCGAAATCATCGAAGATATTCCGGCGGCATACGCCGACGAAGCCGCGGCTCGGCGAGAAAAGATGATGGACGCCGCCGCCGAGGGCGACGATGCCCTCATGGAAAAGTATCTCGAAGGAGCCGAGCTTACGGAAGAAGAAATTGAGCACGGCCTTCTTGTAGGAACCGAAACCGGACGCGTCGTGCCGGTGCTGTTGGGTTCGGCCGCGACTGGAATCGGCGTGGCGACGCTGCTCGACCGAATCATCGGCGAACTTCCCAGCCCCACCGAGCTTCCGAAGAAGATTGGCGACAAAGAGTTTATCTGCGACCCAACAGGTCCCCTGGCGGGCTTTGTCTTCAAATCGACCGCTGACCCATACGTGGGCAAGATCAACTATGTGCGTGTGGTTTCTGGGTCCATCACCCACGATCAAGTGGTGCTGAACACCCAAAGCGGACACGAAGAGCGTTTGCACAACCTGTTTTATCCTCACGGAAAGACCCAAGAACCCGCCCAGAGTGTGCCGGCGGGAGATATTTGTGCGGTCGCTAAGCTTCAGCACACGGGCACGAACGATACTCTTTCGACTCAGAAGGACAAGATTGTGCTTCCGCCAATCGAGTTTCCCGAGCCAGTTTTCCGGCTTGCGATCAAGCCGGTGACCAAGGCCGATGAAGATAAGCTTGGAGGAGCGCTCACACGGCTCCTTGAAGAAGACCAAACGCTCCGGTACGAGCGAGATTCCGCGCTTCACCAGGAAATCCTGATGGGCATGGGGGACATCCACCTCGAAACGGCCATCGAGAAACTGAAATCCAGATTCGGCGTGTCACTCCAGATCGAGGATGCCAAGGTTCCTTATCGAGAGACCATTCGGGCCAAAGCCAAAGCCCAAGGCCGTCACAAACGCCAGACGGGAGGAAAAGGTCAATTCGGCGACTGCTGGATCGAAATCGAACCAACCGAGGCGGGTACAGGCTTCGTTTTTGAGAACAAGGTCGTGGGCGGAGCCATTCCGAAGAACTTTATCCCTGCGATTGAAAAGGGAATCCGGGAGTCTCTGGATCGCGGCCTCACCGCTGGCTTCCCCGTCATCGACGTGAAATGCACGGTCTACGATGGAAGCTACCACGATGTTGATTCCAGTGAAATGGCTTTCAAGATCGCAGGGGCACTGGCCTTCCGGGCTGCCGGCGAAGCGGCAAAGCCTGTGATTCTGGAACCCATCATGGAAATGTGGATCGATGTTCCGGATGAAAACGTGGGCGACGTGGTGGGCGACCTCAACACGAGACGCGGAAGAATGCACGGTGTCGAACCTTCGACCCCTGGTCGATCCGAAATCCACGCGCATGTCCCTCTCGCGACGATTGGGCGGTATGCACTCGACCTACGGTCGATCACCAAGGGTCGGGGGCGATTCCGGCAGGTCCACTCAAGCTATGAGGACATGCCCGCCAACGAGTCACTCAAACTGCGCGAGGCCTTTGAGAAGACCCGAAAGGTCCACGAAGAAGAATAAGCAAAGAATCATTCTTTCCCCTCACCTGCTCGGTGAGGGGAAAGACTCGTGCTAGAAAACGCCGAACATTTCTTGCGCTTTGATGACTTCAGCGACGGCGTACTCCATCAACTCTGGCCCCTTTTCCGCCAAGTCGATGTTCAGCTCGATGAGCGCGATCGGATCAGGCTCCGTCGGCAAGAACGTCATGCTGTTCGTAAACCCAGCCAGATAGGCGAGCGAGTCGGCCACGGAAACCAAGCAGGTAGTCGTATAGCTCTCGTTGTCCATTCCTGGAGCATGGTGATACTGCATCGCATTCTCCACGAGCTTTGGCAAACTCCATTTTCTAGCCAACGATGCCCCCGCGTCGGTATGCGACCAACCCAGGACTCTTGCCTCTGCATCCACAATGTACATTTGGTCTCGCATGGCGAGAGCGAACGAGGCGCGGCAGTGGGCGAACGCAAATCGCTCGATCACTAAGTGCCCCATGTCGTGCATCATGCCGGCGGTAAAGAGTTCATCGGGCCGCCCAATACCAAGATCTTGGGAGAGCCTTTTAGACAGAGATGCGACGGCATACGAGTGCTTCCAAAACTCGACTTTGGAAAACGCGTGACTGTCCAGTTCCTCGAAGATAGATTGTTGAAAAGCAACACCAATGACGAGCCGCTTCAGGGCTCCTAAACCTAACAATTGAACCGCTCGACTGAGCGAACTGACTTCTCCCACACCATAAGCGGCCGAGTTGGCCACCTTCAAAATTTTCCCGGTCAAAGCCGGGTCATAGGCAAGAAGATCCTCCAGATCTTGCAATCCTACGCTCTTTTCATCCAATTTTTGTAACACTTCCAGAGCCACGTGGGAGATGGATGGAAGATTCTCAGTTCGGCTGAGCCGAATATCAAGACTAGCAAGCTCCACGACTCAAATTTTGACGCCTTTTTACAAAATTTGCAGGGTAGCTCACGTTCAATCGCAGAAGAGTATACAAATTCTTGTACGCTTCTACAGTTTGTGGGACATTAGGCAGCGTTCAAGTTCTCAAGCGAAGATTCCATCGCCATCACTTCCGCCACCGCCATTTCGATGAGAGTCGCTTCTTCATCCTCGGACAAGGCAATTTCATCTGCGGCATAAGCCATGATTTCTTGCTCAACACCGTCCTGATGGTTCGTGAATCCTGCACGATGGGCGAGAATATCGGCCACGTGCATGATACAAGCCGCAAGGTATTGGTCGGAGGAAGCGCCTGGGTCGTGATGGTATCGAACGCTTTCTTCGATGGTGGCACTCAGTCCGTACGTTTGGACCATGATCCAACCGACATCCGCGTGCGAAAATCCGAAGACATCAATCTCTGCCTTAAAATTGCTTACGGAGCAGGTTCGAGCATGAGCCAATGCACTGTTGTATCGGTCGCGAAGCGTTCGATACAGAAAGATCATGCCGATGTCGTGCAGCATCCCCGCCGTGAAATAGTCGTC
>CAZBXR010000086.1:0-5342 GCA_964496145.1 uncultured Chthonomonas sp.
CGATGTGGGGCGGGATCGTGGGCGAAACCGGTTGGGAAGGATTGGCCCTAGGCGGCCACGATCCGGTCGGCGAGTCCTTCGTTCAATTTCAGAAAGCCGTCAAGAGGCTGACCCGCACGGGCGTGATCCTCGGCATTTGTAGCAAGAACGACGAGGATGTTGCCCTCGAGGCCATCGACAATCACCCGGAAATGGTGCTCCGTCGCCAAGACTTTGCGGGCTGGAAGATCAACTGGCGGGACAAAGCGACGAACATTGCCGAACTCGTAGAAGAGCTCAATTTAGGCATTGACAGCGTGGTGTTCATCGACGACAACCCTGCCGAACGAGCCCGCGTCCGAGAATCTCTCCCCAAGGTCTTTGTGCCGGAATGGCCCGAAGACAAGTTGCTTTACACCCAAGCTCTGCAGCAGCTTCGATGTTTTGATCGCCACGCCGTGACCGCCGAAGATACGAAGCGCACCGAGATGTATCGCGCGGAGCGCGAACGTCAGACGATGAAGGAGAGCATGACGAGCATTGAGGACTGGATGATGTCTCTCGACCTCAAGATTCAAGTCGAGCCTCTGAGCGACCAAAACCTAAAGCGCGCGACTCAGCTCCTCAACAAGACGAATCAACTCAACTTGCGTACGCGCCGACTTACCGAGGAAGAATTCCTGAACTGGGCCTCTCATCCCGATCATGCAGCGTATTGCTTCCGGGTCGAAGACCGCTTCGGGGATTACGGCCTCACAGGAATCGCGAGCGTGACCAAAGACGGGTTCGTGGAAGACTTCCTTCTGAGCTGCCGTGTGATGGGTCGAGGGGTCGAGAAAAGCATGTTGGCGATCCTCGGCGAATCTGCACGACGAGCCGGCGGCAAAGGCCTGCGCCTGGAATATCTCGAAACCGAACGGAACCGCCCTGTCCAAAGCTTTCTCGCGAAAGAGTCGGGCCTCATGGTGTTAGAGGGGGATACAGTGTACGGCATGGATCTCGTCGAAGAGATTCCTGGGCCTCCCCACGTCACTTTCATCATGGAGGACAACATGCTGGATCACTTTTCGAAACCGAGAACCTAACGCCCCATGGAGAACGTTGAACTTCGAATATGGAAGGTCAAGGATATCGAGGCCACGACCGAGCCGTTTAAGGACCTCAAAGATCCTCACAAGTTCGTTGCCGTGTGCGATGCCAAGTGGCGCTCCCTCGTTCTGAAAAACCCATGCCAAGAGCCTGAGGATTTGGCCATGGTGCTCGCTATTGCCGGAGACACGATCGTCGGCAGATTAGGGTTCTTCCAAGCAAAAATCCGGTTGCACGGCCAGATTCACAAGACGTACTGGACCGATGGCTTCTTCCTCGCACCCGAATACAAATCGTCGGGAGCAGGCGGAATGATCTTACTCCGCAGCATCGGAATGCTCAAGACCATTTGCGCGGCCGGCGGCCCCGATGTCGCCGCCCAAAAGCTTTACAAGGCGAGCGGGTTCGTCTTCCTTGGGGCCATGCGAAGGCATATCCGCGTCTTCAAGGGCAAAATCGTTGCGGGAAAACTCCTCGGCTCATCGCCGTTAGCAGGCGCTCTTGGAGCCTGTATCACCCCGGTTCTTGGCCTCATCAATCTTCTGAAGCCATTCAAAAAACCCGCCCTTCGCTTCGAGCCTGTGCGAGAATACACGTCGGTGGTGGATGACCTCTTTGCTCAGACCACTGAAAATGCCTTCGTACGAGATCACAACCTGCTCAACTGGGTGATCGCCCATCGAGATGTGATGCCCTACATGATCTATCAAGGCGATCAGCCCAAGGGCTACGTCTTGCTGAAGAAATATCACCACCCCGGAGGTGGAAAGAGAGGGGTGCCGCCTTGCGATATCGGATGCATTCTCGACTGGGTCCTCGTGGAAGCGACCGATGGAGATCGCCGAGACTTGGTTCACTTTGCCGGAGCCGAACTCAAAGCGAAGGGTGTCGATCTCTTCGAGATGAATGTATTCAACAAGGAGTTTGACGATGTCTGCAACGAACTCGGAATGATCGTGGGAGAAGGGACCCTCGCGTTTGTTCGTCCTCCAGCGGGAGTCAAAGTCACTCCGGAAGACCCTTGGTTTATCACCCCAGGGGCGGCGGATATGCTCCTCATGAAGCCCTAATGAAGACACATCGAATCATCTTAAACGCCGATGACCTCGGAATAAGCTCACACGTAAACTCAGAGATTTTCCGGCTGATGGAGTCTGGGAAACTTACTTCGGCGACGATGATGGCGAACGCTCCCGCCATCGAGGAAGCCGCGCAAAGGGTGAAGGAGTTTCCGCAGTGCAGTTTCGGCGTCCACATGAATATCACGGAGTTCGCTCCGCTCACGCAGAACCCTCAACTGCGTCCGATTCTGGACGAAAATGGTCTCCTCAAGAAGGATCAATCAGCCCGAAAGATGGAGTTGTCCGCTGACGTCAAGAACGCCATCTTCGAGGAGTATTGTGCGCAGGTCGAGAAAATCAGAAGCCTCGGGGTTCCCATCTCTCACCTGGATTCTCACCACCACATGCACACCCACCCCCCGCTCTTTCCGATTGTGAAAGCGGTCCAGAAGAAATTTGGCATCCGGAAAGTGCGGTGCACACAGAACATCTACACCGAGAAGGAACTCGGGGGCCGAAAACTCCACCTTGTGAAAAAGGCGATTTGGAATGGCTTGCTTCGTTGGAACTACGCAACGAAAACCACCGGCGGATTTACGAAGTTTTCTACGTTTGTCGAACTCGCGCCGCAGGGAGCCTTCCCCTATACCACTCTTGAATTGATGCTCCACCCAGGGCACGAAAATCCCGAGTATCGCCAAGAAATTCTCGACCTTGAGACGGACTGGGAAACCAGCCACTCTTTCAAGGTCGAGAAAATCTCTTACAACGATCTTTGATCGCTCAAAGCTCGGGGCGAATGAGGTCAAGGAAGTCTTGCAGAGGCATCGCGCCCTTGTCTCCGTCCTCGCCTCGACCGCGAACACCGACCGTGCCTTGCTCCACGTCTCGGTCACCGATGATAAGCATGTACGGAATCTTGTTCCGAGCCGCTTCGCGAATCTTCTTCCCGATCGTCTCACGACGATCATCGACTTCCACCCGAAGAGCCACGCCAAGGTTTCCTTCGTAGCCCCTTAGTTGACGAGCCAACTGGTGGCAGAATTCATTGTGCCGGTCGGCAATTGCCAAGATCTGCACCTGGACCGGAGCGAGCCACGTCGGGAATGCGCCCGCGAACTGCTCGGTGAGTAACCCAATCATCCGCTCAAGCGATCCAAAGGGCGCTCGGTGAATCATGATCGGCCGGTGGGGCTTCCCATCCTCCCCGGTATATTCGAGGTCAAATCTCTCGGGCAGGTTGTAGTCCACCTGCACGGTGCCCATCTGCCAATCGCGGCGGAGGGCATCTTTGATGATGATGTCGAGCTTGGGCCCGTAAAACGCGGCATCGCCAGGGGAGACTTCGTAATCCATTCCCAAGACCTTACAGGCATTGATGATCGCGCTCGTCGCCTTCTCCCAGTTCTCGTCGTGGCCGATGTACTTCTCGTTTGCAGGGTCTTTTGTGCCTACTCGAACCCTAAACTCGTTGAGGCCGAGCTTTTCCAGCACGACTTTGATCAACTCCACCACGCCGATGAACTCATCTTGAAGCTGATCGGGCGTCACGAAGAGGTGAGCGTCATCTTGCGTAAAGCCCCGGGCGCGAAGAATCCCCGCGACCTCGCCGCTTTGCTCGAAACGGTGAACCGTTCCAAACTCGGCATATCGAATCGGCAAATCACGATAGCTCCGCATTGCCGACTGATAAATCTCGATGTGGAACGGGCAGTTCATCGGCTTCAAGATGTAGCTATCCACCACGTTGCCGTCCTCATCGACGTCATCCATGAACGGGAACATCTTGTCGCGATAGTTGATGATGTGACCCGATTTCTCGTAGAGCCGCTTACTCGCGAGCAGAGGTGTCACGACCGGCTTGTAGCCTCGCTTGATCTGTTCGCTCTTCAAAAAGTCGACCATCACATCGCGCAACATGGCCCCTTTCGGGAGCCAGAGGGCGAGCCCGGTTCCCACGCGAGGGCTGAACATAAAGAGGCCCAATTCGCGACCGAGAACTCGGTGATCGCGTCGCTTGGCTTCTTCAAGAAAGGCTAGGTGCTCTTCGAGCTCCTCTTTGGTCTCAAATGCGGTGCCGTACAGCCGAGTCAACTGCTGATTCTTCACGTTGCCGCGCCAATAGGCCCCGGCGATGCTCATCAGTTTGAAATGCTGAATCTCGGAAGTGTTTTCGATATGGGGCCCACGGCAAAGGTCGATGAACCGGTGCTCTTTGCCCTGTTTATCGGTCCCGACTTGCTCATAAAAGCTAATTTCGTCGCCTTCAGGAACAGCGTCGAGGAGCTCAAGTTTGTATGACACGGAATCCGGCCCCTGGCCCAACGAACATTCCTCCAAAATCACGCGCTTCGCCTCTTCCCGAGTCGCCACGGTCTTCCTTACGATGGGTTGCTTCAGCTTGGCAAGCTCGCGCATTTTCTGCTCGATCTTTCCAAGATCATGCTCGACGAGAGGGTCTTGGAAGTCAATGTCATAGTAGAACCCGTTCTCGATAGGGGGTCCTATGGTGAGCTTTGCAGTGGGGAACAATTCCGTCACGGCCTGAGCCATGAGGTGGGCGGCGGAGTGCCGCAATCGATACAGATTCGATTCTTCGTAAGGAACTTGGTTCATAATTTTTTCCTCCCAAACAACGGGAATGAGTTTTGTCGAGGGAAATTATGGCACCTTTCCTCTCAAAACTGAAGGCAAAATGCCTCATGTTTTGCTAGGTTATGGAACCATAATAGAAGAAACGTCGGTCCAATACTCGTGCACCATCGAACATCCTCCATGATTGCTCTGCTGGCCCTCGCGGCCGCATCTTCTGCCCAATCGGCAGAGAGGATCATGTCGTCCGCGATGCTCGACCTGGCGACGGAACCCTCCATCGCCGTGGCCATGTCCGGCTTTGTCTCGGTGGGCGAGACCAAGACTCCCTTCACGGTGAACTCCTATTGGAAAACCGCGAACAAAAAGGTGTACATGGAGACGCTGCTGTTTCGGGGGACAACGCTCGTGCAACGAGTGGTCGCCGACGGGTCCACGCTTTGGAGCTACCGCGCCTCGAAAAACGAGTTCTCCAGTGTGGCGCTGAGTGAAGAAAACACTCACGCCAAGCTCGCTGCTCAGCTTCGTTCGTTGCTGCCGGGCCAGGCTGCGTTCATCGCGCAACTTTGGGACGACATGTACCGAAGAAGCTCCGAATGGAAAGCCTACGATGCTTTTGCC
>CAZBXR010000086.1:5352-8970 GCA_964496145.1 uncultured Chthonomonas sp.
CACACCTGGATTGACTATCTTGTTTCCGGCTCTGGGGGCTATTTCAAGCTAGACGAAGTGTTGTACGAAAAGCGGGATGTCGAGCAAGGTCAGGCCCGCATCACCAAGTGGAACGCAAAAATCTACCAGTCGTTTACGCCGGTAGAAGTTGACTTCACGTTCGTCCCGCCGAAAGGCGCACGTTCGACGAACATGGGTTCGCGCTAGCTCCTGCCCGTCAAGGCGTTTTCAAACGCTTCCCAGACTTCCTCGGTCGGTGGTCCTAGCACGAGTTGCTCCGCCCGTCCGCCTTGCAGAAGAGCCGCGAAAATCGGCCGTTCTGGATCCATCTCCATGTCCGCATCCAAGAACACCACGTCGTACCGATCTGGGATTACGATCGCGCGTAGACTCTCCCGATTCTCCATCGAGTCAGGAAAAAGGCCCCATTCCTGATCCGGTTTTAATCCCGCCGTAAGGAGCAGTCTGCGCCATGTCTCAAGCTGCAGGAAAGCCATGGGGCTCGACGCGCCCAGCATGATTCTTGCCTCACCAGATCGACCGGGCAATCCCTGCAGATTGACCCCCGTCAGCTCTCGAAAAGGGACATCCCTTTTCACCAAGGGCTCGTACGGGACTCTCCAAAGCATGAAAGCCATTGTAACATGCTAGAAATCGGAAAATTCTAACGGAAAATCCGCGAAAAAGGCAACTTTTCGCCGAAGATTCGTAGTAAGGTTAAACATTGCGAATTGTAATTCGTCTGAAACCTGAGCCGATATGAAGATTTGGACCCGAATCGCCCTCGCGGGAATCGCCGCAACACTCACAGTCAATGCTGCCGTTGCGCAGACGACCAATGCCAATGCTCTGACCGAGGAAAGAAAAGAAGAAATTCTTGCTCGTGTCACCGAGATCATTCAGCGCTTCGCCTATGTTCCTGGCGTGGACTTCTCCCGCTGGCCTGAGATTCTCAAGGCCCAACAGGAACGCATTTCTGCGGCGAAGGACTCTTCCACTTTTGCCGGTGAAGTGAACCGAGCTCTCTCAAAATTTGGGGCGAGCCACATCGTTTTGAATACACCGCAAGCGGCCATGGGCATGACTCGCGCCGAGTTCGTCGGAATTGGCATTCAGCCGCAGTTGACGAAAGACGGCCTGCAGGTGAACTTCGTTTTCCCGAATAGCCCTGCCGCGAGTGCCGGTCTCGCCGTAGGCGACACGATTATCGAAGCAGATGGCAAGAAGATCACCGCCCAAGACCAACTGCGCGGAGAAGAAAACACCGTTCTGAAGGCAAAAGTCCGAAAGGGCGTGGATCAATCCATCGTGGAACTTCAGATCACCCGAAAGAAATTTTCCACTCGACGTCCTGAGACCCTGACCTGGCTGAATGACAAGACCGTAGCCAAGGTGGACATCCCCAGCTTCATGGTCTACGACGGCCGTGCTGTGGAAAAGATCATGACCGAGGCGAAGGACGCGAAAGCCATGATCGTGGACCTCCGGGGCAACGGGGGCGGACAAGTCACCGCGCTCCTCAACCTTTGCGGATACTTCCTCGAGCAAGACGATGTCATCGGCGCGTGGGTCACTCGAAGCCTCGCGAAGAAGTACACAGAGACCACCAAGAAGGAAGAAACTGATCTCACCGGAATCCTGAAGTTCGCCCAAGAGAAGGAGCAATCCGCCTTGGTTCGGCCCTTCAAGACGAAAGTCCAGTTCCACGGAGAAGTGATCGTCCTGGTGGATGGAGCAACCGGAAGCGCAAGCGAGATGTTCGCCGCCGCGATGAAGGACTTGAAGAAAGCTCAGGTGATTGGAAGCAAGTCGGCAGGGGCAGTACTCGCCTCGCGGCTGTTCCCCATCGAAGGAGGTTGGATGGTCCAGTATCCATTCCAAGACTACATCACCGTGAATGGACTTCGACTCGAAGGAAATGGCGTCACGCCGACCATCGCCGCCGCCGCGCCGCGATCCGGCCAAACGAACGATCCCGGAGTCGCCGCTGCCCTCCTTTATCTCCGAAACTCGAAGGTCATTTCGAACTAAGAGTTCTCTGGACCAATATCAAAAGCGGCCTTCGCAATAAAGCTAAGGCCGCTTTTGTTTTTAGGTAGCAAGGAACCTAACGGGACAACGTGATCGCGGGCGCCGTGACCTTCACTGCCGCCCAATCGTTCGCGCGCTTCACCAGCGTCGCCCCCGAGATTTTCATCTTTCCTACGGGAATCCAAATCGTCGTACCTTCCCGCCCCTTGGTCTCTAGGGTGACGGATTTTTGCGACTCGATGACATCGAGGGCACCTCGAACAGCCCCCTTCGCATCTCCGGTTTCATTTGTTTGTAAGACCTTCGAGAAAATGTCTAGGGGCAACAATCGCTCTAGCCAGAGAATCGCCCCGAGGTAGGCGTCCATCGTCGCCATCGACTCAAGCGCCTTCCAGTCTGGGCCCGAATCTCGAACCGGGACGATGAGCGGGTCCACCTTCGTTTTGGTGTACTCTTCTAGCTCACGGGGCAGTGCGTTCATCACATCCACCGAGTCGATCTTCTTCTCTTTCAGATCGCGCAACATCCATTGCAAGAACAATCTCTCGCCAAGGTCGCCGTTGCCCCATGCTTCGGGCTTGGCAAAACTCCCGACGGCCGGAAGAACACCGTGCCCATATTCGTGGGCAATCTCGCGGGCCATCTCGATCGGCTGGGAAAAGCTGGGCACATCGTAGATGTAGATCGTATTGACTCGGGCGGCCATGCCCTGTCGAAACTCTTTGTCGAAGAGTTGTTCACCCCCGGCGACGCCGCCAAAGCAAAAGTAGACATCGACAAAGCGATTGTAATCCTCGCCATGGTCCATCTTCAGCCGAGAGCGAAGCAGCCACCACAGGCGAGATAACATTCTAACGCCCAGTTCAGCTGGATCATTGACTGGCTTGCGATATTGCGAAAAGACGCGAAACCGTAACTTGTAAGGTTCCCCTGGATTAGGGCGCCCATATCCGAGAGACTGATACTCGAAGACCCAATCATGCTTGGGAGACTTCTGCGGAGGAGAAATCTTGTCGTTGCCGATCGAGAGCAGGATTTTTGGCTCCTCGACGCCAGGAATGGTCAGTTCCTGCATGTTCAGTTGCTCTTCTTGGCGCGCCAGCGAGGGCACCGCGACAAGGGCCAAAAGAAGGAGGGAGCAAACCGAGGAGCGGAACATCTATGCTTCTAACGACTCAAGGTAGCGTTCCGCATCAATGGCGGCCATGCATCCAGATCCGGCGGCGGTTACGGCTTGCCGATAAACGCTATCGGCGACGTCGCCCGCGACGAAAACTCCCGGAATCTTGGTCTTGCTTGTCCCCAGCACAGGGAGCAAGTATCCGGTCTCATCCATGTCGAGAATTCCTTTAAAGAGGTCGCTATTCGGCTTGTGTCCGATGGCAACAAAGACGCCATCAATTGGATGCTCCACGATCTCGCCGGTTTTGGTGTTCTGAACCTTGACGCCGCGGAGCTTTCGGGGCTTTTCGTCGCCGTACATCTCCGTCAGAGCGCTGTTGTAAAGAATCTCTACCTTGGGGTTCTTGAGCACGCGGTCTTGCATGATTTTCGAGGCACGGAACTCGTCCCGACGGTGAACGAGGA
>CAZBXR010000087.1:0-299 GCA_964496145.1 uncultured Chthonomonas sp.
GGGAATACAGACAACATCCAGACCGTAAATCTTGCGGAACTCGTCTTCTTCCGTCTTCGCGGTTCCGGTCATACCCCCCAGCTTTTCGTAAAGTCGGAATAGGTTTTGGAACGTAATCGTCGCCACCGTTTGGCTTTCCCGTTGCACTTGGACGCCTTCTTTTGCTTCCAAGGCCTGGTGCAAGCCATCGCTGAACCGGCGGCCGAACATCATCCGCCCCGTATTCTCATCGACGATGATGACCTCGCCATTTCGCACAACGTAGTCCACGTCGCGTTGGAAAAGGGCATAAGCCTTCA
>CAZBXR010000087.1:309-8611 GCA_964496145.1 uncultured Chthonomonas sp.
CGAAGCGTTGATGTGGTGGAAAAGCTTGGGTTCCAGGGCCAGGTTTTCGATTTGAAGTTCGGCTTCTGCGAAGTCCATCCCTTCCTCGGTGAGGCTGGCTTGGTGGTTTTTCTTGTCGGCGGTCCAGTGAACCTCGTTCTCCATGCGCTTGACGACTTCGTTCACCACTTTATAGAGGGAAACATCGTCACCCGAGGGGCCGCTGATGATGTGCGGGGTTCGGGCTTCGTCGATGAGAATCGAGTCGACTTCGTCGACAATCGCGAAGTTCAATTCGGCCTGCACCAACTGGTCCTTGTCGAAGGCCATGTTGTCGCGCAAATAGTCAAATCCAAACTCGTGGTTCGTACCGTAGACGATGTCGCAAAGGTACGCCTCACGTCGGGTGCAGGGTCGGAGATCGGAGTAGCGCGGATCCTCGTGTTGGAAACCAGGCTCGTAGATGTAGCTGCCACCCAGTTCGTCGCTATCGACGGACTGCCCCTGGATGACTCCCAGGCTCAGGCCGAAGAAGTTGTAGATCGGCCCCATCCACGTGGCGTCACGTCGTGCCAAGTAGTCGTTCACGGTGACAAGGTGGGCGCCGTGCCCATCTAAGGCATTGAGGACCATCGGACACACCGCAACCAAGGTCTTTCCTTCACCGGTCTTCATTTCAGAGATTCGGCCCTGGTGAAGTACGATGCCACCAATCAACTGGACGTCGAATTGGCGCATGCCGGTCATTCGGCGGCTGACTTCTCGTACCGCAGCGAATACGTCGGGCAAGAGTTCGTCTAAGGTCATCCCGTCGGTGATCGATTGCCGCCAGACGGGGACGAGGGCTTTTATTTCCTCGTCGGACATCGCCTTGACTTGCTCTTCGCGGCTATTGATTTGCTCGACAAGAGGAAGGAGAGCCTTGACGTCTTTGTCGCTGGTGTCAAAAAACTTACGGAGAAATTGTTGAATCATAAAATCGTACAGTGGAACGCGCTAAGAAACGCACGTGAGGACAAGCTAGAGTCATCTAGCGGGAAAAAGACACGCGGTGAAGTTACGCGAAATCAGGGCCGTCGCGCGGCGATACACCCGAGATTGTCGGTGCAGTGATCGCGATCTGGGGAACCCAGAGCGCGGGAAGCCCACTCTCTACAAGAGGCGTCTTTTGGGCAGAATTGTCCTCGACCTCTTCCTTCAGATACGCGATGTAGGCGGCAATGAACCGCGACGTATCTTGGGAAGGTTGGCTGGAAGCGTGACGCGCCAGCGAGTACACCGTGATGATGTGGACGCCTCGCCCATCCATGCCTGATGACGTCTCTTGCGCCAGACCAAAAGATCCGTGCATAAGGAGCGCAAGCAAGGCGGGCAAAAACTGAGTCATCGCGGGTGTGAGAACTACTCCAATTATAGACGTTTTGGGTCGAGAAATCTATCCTTATGTCGGCAGAATCGGCCCTTCGTCTTAGGATCAGGCGTCTCAACTCCCTGGTAACAAACCATTGGGGCCGCGCACAGATGTGAGCGGCCCCGATGAGAGTTCCCTTTGATGGACTTAGGGGTTGGTCGGTCCCTCTGGCACAATGGTGACCTTAATCTCCTTTCCATCTCGCAGGAGCACGGCTTCCATCGGTTTTCCGGGTTCAGCTTTCGACATCGCCTCTTGCAGGTCTTCGACGTCCTTGATTTCCATCCCCCCGAGCCTCATGAGCCGGTCTCCTGCCTTCACGCCGGCCTTGGCTGCCGGAGAATTCTCGATGGTTCCGTTCACGAGCATGCCCGGGCCGACCCCGCTCATATCCGGAATGAACCCGATTCGGATTCTTCGAGGTCCCGTCTGTCGATTGGCCTGCTCTTGCACCCGCACAAACTTCATCCGGTCCATCCCATCCGCCTTGTTCAACAAGTTGATGAGCGCGTTGCTAATCACGGCCATTCCTGGATAGTTGATCGTGTCGTACGTGTCTTTCTCCGTGTGATATTCCTCGTGCAAGCCGGTATTGGCAAAGAGCACCGGAACTCCCCGCTGATAGAACACAGCATGGTCAGAGTTCGAAGGACTGCCAGGAATCTTGATGAGTTTCAATCCCTGCCAGTCGGAAGTCGCGACCAAAGATTCCATCTCTTGGGCCGTGCCTGTCCCATAGAGGGTGAGTTCATCCTTTCGCAGACGTCCCACCATGTCGAGGTTTAGCATCATGTGAGTCTTGCTGAGAATGCGAGGGTTGTCTCGTGCCCAAGCCTCGGCTCCCAACAGCCCAAGCTCTTCCCCGCTGTACCATTGGAAGATCAGGGTCCGTCGGTTGGATTTTGATTTCGCATAATACCGAGCCATTTCCAAGATCGCGGCGCTGCCGGAGCCATTGTCATCGGCGCCGTAGTGGATGAATTCATTTCCTGTGCGGCTGGACGTTTCGGCGTATCCCAAGTGATCCAGGTGAGCCCCCACAATGATGTACTCGTACGAAAGTTTGGGATCATTTCCAGGAATCATGGCGACCACGTTCTCTTCCGAGTCTGTGTAAGGAATCAATTCGGTTTGAAGAGAAACACTGACGTCAAGCGCACGAGGTACTGGTTTTGCGCGTTCGGCGGCGAAGGATTTCCCAAAAAGTGTTTGGGCGAGACTCTGCGAGATCCCGGCAGCAGCGAGAGAGGAGCCGCGCTCAAGGCCTTGAGCGGTGCCCGTGGTCGGGACATCGAGCGAGCCTTCTGAATGGGGCCCAATGAAGAGAATCCCTACTGCTCCCATTGCCTTAGCGATTCTCGATTTTTGGGCATTGGTGAATCTCTCATCTTTATTCGCGCTACCGCGGAACAAGAGAACGATCTTCCCTTTGACATCCAGATTTTTGTATTCGGGTTCGGTTCCGAATCCCGCAAACACCAGCTTTCCTTCCACCGGGGTAGGGTTCGAGTTTGCGACGGGGCTAAATTCCTTTTCTACTTGGAGAGATCTTGTGGCTCCGTCCTTGAAGGTCAGGTTGACCCTTGAGTTCTTTCCAATTTTTGGATTCACTCGAACCTGGAAGGAGTGGGTGTAGCTGCCGCGAAGCGGCTGCAGGCCCAGCTTTTTTATCTCTCGAATGACGTAATCCTGACTTGCTTGGAGACCTTTGCTCAACGTCATCCGGCCCGCAGATTCCTGCGACGTGAAGAATTTTTCGTGACGCTGAAGCTCGGCAATGGAGGCTTGAGGTACTGGGTGGGCAGTTTGAAGTCCGAGGACAAGGGTGGCGATGACACCAATCATAAGTGCAACTTTACTTCATGAGCGCCCCTTCGGTTTCCTGGCCGTGGGGCCGTATGGTCCAAATGTCCCCCCGCCCAACTGAGATAGGCTAAACTCTCATCAGATTCGGATGGGGAATGTGGATTCAGTGGGGAAGCAACCACCGCTTTGGCGACGCCCAGCGGTTTTTCAGCTATTGATGATCGCCCTCCTCGCTGAGATCGGCTATGCCGTTCTCAACATTTCCACGATGCCGGTGTATCTCAAATACGACCGGAAGTTTGGCGAAGACGTGATTGGCCTTGTCATCGTTGGCTTTCTGCTCAGCGAAGCGGTTTTCAAGAGTTACATGGGTCACCTGGCCGACAAGTGGGGCCGACGGCGGCTCATTGTTCTAGGACCAGCCCTGACGATTGCGACGTCGCTTCTCACAATCGCAGTCCCCCACGGTTGGGGCTATGCAGAGTCTTTTTCTCTCCTCATGCTTCGAATCCTTGACGGACTTGGGGCGGCGATGCTCTGGCCGGCGGCATTTGCCCTCATGGGTGACCTCGTGAAGGATGGCGAGCGCCAAGAGGCGATGAGCTATCTCAATTCTTGCTATCTGCTGGGGATTGCGCTCGCGTTGCCGGTTGGGGGTGTCTTCAACGATCTATTTGGCCGGTTCTTGGCCCCCTTCGGAGGCGAGAGGTCTCCCTCGCTCTATCTTTCCGCCCTTCTCTTCATCGCCGTCGTCGTGGCGGCGTATCGGTTTGTCCCGAGTGGCGCGGAGCACCGCGCGAACCATGTCGAGTCTGCCGCTGATAAGAAACTCGAGATCAAGAAGTTTTTCGATACGGTTCGCGCCATACCGCAGTTCATCACCCTTGGCCTCATCATCTTTTGTGGCATTGGGTTCCCGATGGTCATCGTCAAGCTGTTTGCAAAGGAGCAATTCAAGCTAAGCGAGGCGCAATTCGGATTTCTCGCCCTCCCAGGAGCCTTGGCGATGGCAGTTTTGTCCGTGCCCATGAGCAAGTACGCCGAAAAGATTGGCCGAGTGAAAGCCGTGCACCTCGGGCTAGGGCTTTGTTCTCTCGGGGTGGGAGTCATCTCGCTCGGCGCATTCTTTCCGTTCTTACGGTCCACGCTTGCCATGGGCCTCGGAGGCATCCCGCTCGGGATCGGCTTCCTCATCGCCATCCCCGCTTGGTACGCCAGCGTTTCGGAGATTGATTGTAAGAAGCGCGCAGCGAATATTGGCGCGGTGATGACGGCGCAGGGCCTCGGAGCCATTGTGGGAGCTCCGCTCGGCGCGGCCGCCTACCGGCACCTGCAGATTGTAAGTCCCGAGTTTGGGAGATACAGTCCCTTTCTAGGGTGCGCCGTTTTTGTGACTGCGGGTTGGATTATCAGCACGCGTATTGTCCGCGAGCCCGAATCTTCGCCTCAGAACCCGGTGCCGTAAGCGCGAATTCCCAAGCCCCAGAGGATGTTTGCTCCGTACCGAGGGTAGTAAACCGGATCAGAAGTTCCAAACCAACCAGGGAAGGATCGCGGCGTTGGCCAACCCGGGTGCTCACTCACACACTCCGCCAAGAACTGATCCGCAAGCGCGTTGTCACCGAGAAACGCGGCAATACCCACACAGTAGCCGGGACCCCAGACTCTGGAAGGCTTCCCGAAGTCCGATCCAAGGGGAAACGGCCACTTCTCGGGGTATCCATAAAGCCGGGTCCCTCTAAAATATTGGCGCAAGGAAGCGAGATACTGGGCTCTCGTGAAGGGCACCGAGGCTCCGCCGTGAATGCGAGCCATTTCCAGCCCCCAAATGATGTAGGCATGATGGAAAAGGTCATTCGGCTGGTTCTTGAGCCTGGCCCAGAATGGACTTTGGTTACTGTGATAGTTCCACTGCGGAGCCCCTTCCACATCGACCACTTCGTTGACGACGCTGGCGACGCACTCTAGGCACTTGCTTCGAAAATCCGCCTTTTCGAGAGCCGTGAACTCGTTCGGAAGCTCGGCCAAGGCTCGCAGAACAACACCGGCCGTGTACGCGGTTACGTTTAGCACGGGAACCATATCCGTTGGGGCCGGGCTATAGCCAAAGTAGCCGGAGGGCAAGTACATCGACTCCATCGTGTAGCGAACGCAATCTCGAATGGCGGCGCGCACCTGCACTTGAGTCTCATTTTCAAGTCCACCACTTTGAATCGCCTCAAGGAGCCCTTCAATGACGATGGCATTTGTCACGGTGTAGGGATGGTTCTCCGAGTTCACGGTTCCGTCACCAAACGCGTCCCACGCGACTCCCAGACCCCAAGCGACACCGGGAAGGCCATCCAGATCTTTTCGATCTAACAACGACTGCACTGACTTGCGAAGGCGAACCTGGGCATCGGCACTCAGATTCATGCGATAGCGGTGTGCCTCTGCAAAAGCAATCATGCCCGCGTTTTCATCGCTCACGATGGGCCCCGTGGACAAAATGTCTATCCCGTATCCCGGTGGATCGGAAAGAAACGTCCCCGCAATCTCCTCGTAGCGTGATCGCGAGGCACTGAGTGCCGGATCACTTGCTTGGCGTGAGCCGCTCGAGCCTCCGCACCCTAACAGTACAGTGAGGAGTCCGGCAAATAAAAGGAGTCTTCTCATTTTCCTGTCAGAACCCCGGCCCATACGCACGGGAAGTGATTCCCCAAAGAATATTCGCCCCAAACCTGGGGAAGTACGTTGGGTCGGACTTCCCAAACCAAGCTGGGAAGTTTTGCGGGGTGGGCCAGTTCGGATAAACCGTCGAAACCTCGCGCAAGAGTTGATCCGCGAGGGCCGTATCTCCGAGGAGTGTCGCAACTCCGATGCAGTACCCAGGTCCCCAAATCTGACTTGGTTTATCAAAGCTTTTGCTCAGAGGATACGGCCAGTTCCCTGGATATCCGACCAGGCGATCCGCCTTAAAGTAGTCTTTTATCGACTGGGCAGCCTGCGCCGGGCTATAGGGGATGGAAATAGTAGATTGAAATCTCCGACCTAACTCGAGGCCCCAGAGGGTGTAACCGTGGTGCCTGAGATCATTGGGCTGGTTGGCAAATTTCGACCAAAATCTTCCCTTCGGACCGTGGTAGTTCCAGTGAGGAGCCCCGTTCACGAGGACCATCTCCTCTAGAATCACTTCAAAAGCGCGAACCGCCTTCTCATAAAATTCCCGCTTCTCGGTCGAGGAGAACTCTGAGGGTAGGTCGTGCAGGGCGCGAAGGACGATTCCCGCAGTATAGGATGAAACGTTCGTGACGGGGTTCATGTCTCCAGGTGCTGCGCTGTATGCGAAGTATCCAAAGGGCAAATAGGTGTTCGCGACGATCCATCGAATCGCCTCCGCTGCGAGTTTCGCCCCTTTTTGTTGGTCTTCGGCATCGAGAACCCCGCTCTTCAGCGCGGTAAGAATCCCCTCGATACAGACCGCTGAAGAAACGGTGTAAGGGTGGTCTACTCCGTTCACCGACCCATCACCGAAAGCATCCCATGCCTGGCCTATTCCGTAGCCTGGTCCATCGTCTCCGTCTAGATTCTGTCGGTCGACAAGGAGGTCAAACACCTCTTGGGCTCTCGCCTTGGCGGCGATATCCCCCGTGGCGCGGAAGCGATTCGACTCACAAAAAAGGAGGATGCCGTGGATCTCATCCACCGTCGCCACTTCGTTACTCAGGGAGTCAATGGCCACCCCCAATTGACCCGAGACAAAGGTCTGATCCAGTTCCGCGTAGCGGGTCCGAGCCGACTGTGTACTTGTATCCACCGTTGCGGTGGGAGACGAACCTCCACAGCCAACCAAAAACAACGGGAGAGAAACGGCAAACAGCCTGGCAAATTTCATGTGGTTTAAGTTTAGACCACATGAAAACGAGAAAGGAGACCTTGATCTCTCGACCCAGGTCTCCTTTTCTTCACCAATCGATTTCTTACTGACCGGTCGACTGGAAGTTGACGTCCCAAATGCGGATCAGCTTGTCGAGACCGCCGACCGCCATTTTTGTTCCGTCTGGGCTGAAGCCGATGCAGTTCAATGGTTGCGGGCTGGCATCAATCTTGGCGTGGCCACGACCGTGGACTGCATTCCAGAGTCGCACCGAACCGTCTCGCGAAACCGAGCCAAGCAAATGACCATTCGGGTGGAAGGCCACCTGCTCGATGGGCTTTTCGTGACCAAAGAACGTCTTGACCAGCGAGAGATCTTCCATCCGGAACAATCGGATACTGAGGTCAACCGCGGCAACCGCAAGGTATTGGTTGTCCGCCGAGAACGAAAGCGAAGTCACGGTGGATCGAATCGCCTTGAACGTGTGCATTTCCTTTCCAGAAATGCCGCTCCAAAGCTTCACGGTCGCATCGGCGGAACCGGTGACAACGAATCGCCCGTCGGTTGACCATGCCACTGCGGTCACGCCTTGGCTGTGACCGACTCCAGCAAAAACAGCGTCGCCGGTTTTTGCTCGGCAAACCTGCAACGTGTGATAAACAGAGCCCATGGCGACATTGCGGCCGTCGTTCGAGACGCCCACACAACTCACCCATTCGAGCGGGCTGTTGCGCCAGCTTTCGACCTTGTCGCCTTTCAAAACCCAAGTGCTCACGATGCTCTCGGAGCTTCCTGCCGCGACCACGCGATCATCGGGGAGGGCTCGAACGGTGCTCACGACGCCGCCTTCCAGCTTCAGCCGGCGGTCGACATCAAATCGGTCATTCTTCCACCAGATCACTTCGTTGTCGAACGAGCTGGAGACCATGCGTCCGGTATCGGGGGCGAAGCTGAGGCTATAAACTGGGGTTCGGTGATCCTTCAGCTTGTGAGTCATCTTCAGAACGACCGTGTCTGGGTCTCGTCCTGCATCGGGATCGATAACGGTGTCCCGAACAGATGTCTTCGCTTGGACGGCCGCAACGCCGTTGTCGTATTCACGACGCTTCTCTGGATCGATTAAAGTTTCAAATGCGGAATTGATCTCGGCCATGCTCTGGTGAGCTGCAGGATCATCGTTCACGTCGGGGTGATACTTTCGTGCGAGTTTTCGGTATGCCGACTTCAGTTGGGGAGAACTGGCTTGGGGT
>CAZBXR010000088.1:0-8560 GCA_964496145.1 uncultured Chthonomonas sp.
CGCGTGATAGGCGATCCTCCAAAAGGTGCGCGGGTGAACTCCTGACGCCCAAAGATCATCGGGACATAGTTGAATGCATTCGCGAAGCATGGCCAGTCCGGCTCCATATTGGCCTTTCAAAGCACGTTGAACTTCCATGCCCCATTTTGCCATGTTCGCGGGTCAATCTTTCTCGAAGAAAACAGCGCCGCGAGGGCTGCCACTCGACCCACGGAGCGTAAAAATCCGTTATGATAGACATATGAATCTCGAAAAGAGACCGATGGTTGGGGTAATCGTGGGAGGCCTTATCGCCTTGGGCGTGGGTTTTCTCACGCGAGAACTGGTCCCTGCAACCCTCTTTTTTATCGCCGGATTAGGATCGACCCAACCGAAGATCAGCTTTAAGCTTTTGAGCGTGGGGGCCGTCTTGCTGTATGCGGGTCTCGATCTGATCCCGATGGCCATGGCCGGAAGATTGGGCGAAGAAAATCCGCTCGGCATCTTCGTCGCATGCGCCGTTCCTTTCTTCGCAGGAAGATTGGCTCCGTACTTCAGTAGATTGACCGCTCGTCCTGAGAAATGAAGCCGGGGACACTGCTGCGTGTCGGCCTGCTGTGCATCGTCATCTCTGGTGTCGGTCTCATTGCTTTCTTTTCCTCGAGACCGAAGGAGATCATTCTTGAGCGTTCCGACCCGGGTGTGCCGGAACCCTTCGCCACCAGCGAAACAAATCGTCATGCACCCACGGCCGCGCTCCTGGGGAATGGCATGGTGGGCATGCGTCTCGGGCGTTTCGGATTCGCGGTGAATCGCCAAGGCGAATCTCTTCCGCTCTATCTGAACTGGGCTTACGCGCCTCAGGGCGAGGAAAAGATCTTGCCTCAGCGAAGTCCTTTTGATTTCGATGTCTACTTTGGCGAGGAAATCCTCACCGACCTCGACGTCACGAATTATAAGCAGGTCCAAGACTTGAAGACGGGTGCCCTCACCACGACCTGCTGGATTCGAAGGGGCGCGCTCAATTTGAAGTTTGACCAGGTCGTCCGCCTCGATTCGTACCCAGACAAGGCCGTTGCGACGATGGAATTGACCCTGACCTCGGCCAAACCAGTGAAGTTCAAGGTGGTCGAGCGAGTGGACTCCTCGCCCATGTTTGTCCTCACGCATTCGATAAAGAAGGGTGCCGAGACGCTCAAGTATGCGGGCGAACTCGACGCGGGCCCGCAACCGCAAACGTACGTCCGGCGCGCGGAGATCAAGTATCCTTCCCCCATCGCCTCTCAGCCGCAAATCGAAGGGGATATTGAGATTTCTGGGTCTATCGAAGACCAGCAGGCGGTTCGGGCCATGCTCTATCAGCTTCGCGCGGGCGTGCCGGTCTCGGGCCCCGCTGGGCACCCGGTCGGACCTATGGGATTGAGTAACCAGCTCTACAATGGGCATGTGTTTTGGGATGCGGACATTTGGGTCTTTCCGGCGCTCGCCCTGCTGTATCCAGAGCGTGCGGTTTCCATCCCGCGCTATCGCCTCAATCGCCTCGAAGGAGCGGCCGCCAACGCGAAAAAGTCCAAGACATCCACTGAGTTTCCGTTGGGCGATGCTTCGTTGCTCGAAAAGGCGTATCAGTTTCCTTGGGAATCGAGCGTGACCGGGGGGGAAACCATTCCTGGCCCGAGTCGGCTTCAGCACCACATCACTGGGACAGTGGCTTTTGCGATGCAAAAGGCTGCCGATCTAGACCTCGTCACGCAGGATCAGGCTCGTAAGGTCGGCGAAGGCGCCGCATATTTCTGGCTGGCGCGCTCTCAAAAGCGAGCCGATGGAACCTATGAGGTGAAGCAGACAATGTCTCCGGATGAACACCATATCGGTGACAACGACCTGTATACGAACCTCGTGGCGGAGTGGACGATCCGAAAGTATCTTCCAAAGATGGAGCGGAAGTTCTATCTTCCTAAAGATGAGACTTCTTTCTTGACGTATGACCGCGACGGGCTCAAGAGCTATAAGCAGACCGCCGCGCTTCTGGCTGTCTATCCGCTTCAAGACCCTCGGGCAGTGGCTCAGGCGGGAGTCATGTTCGACCGATTTTCTACTAAGGTGACGAAGCGGGGACCCGCAATGAGTGATTCCATCCACTCCCTCATTGCCGCCCGGCTTGGCCGCACCGACGAGGCGTACAGCCTGTGGCGCCGAAGTTGGTTTGATTTCACGCGGTCGAGTCTCATGGCTTTTTCTGAAAAGCGGGTGACTGCAGACAGAACGACCTTCATCACCGGGTCCGCCGGAAGTATCCAGGCTATTCTTTATGGGTTCTGTGGCATCGAATTCTCTGATAAGCCGCACGCCACCGCTCCCAGTCTTCCCTTAAAGAACAACCGATGGTTGATCATTCGGCCCAACGTCCCTTCGAAGATGGGGACCATCACCATCAGAAACCTGTCGGTGCTGGGAAAGAAATACACGCTTTCCTGCACGGGGAAGACGGCTACGCTGGTCCCGGCGCCTGTACCTGCTTCAGCGAATTCCCGATAGAGCGATTCGTGAGGACGAAGATCGCGGCAAAGGCACAAATGCCGCCCGCCAAAAGGTAGGGAAGTCGGTTCGAATGCCCATACAGCCAGTTGCCCAGCGTGGGCCCCGCAATAAACCCAAAAGAGCGCGCAGACTGCATGATGCCAAACAGACTTGCATGATGCTCCTTCGGCGCAATTTCAGAGCAGACGTTGTTCAAAGTGGGGTTTGCCATGGCCGACCCGGGGGCGTAGATGGCGCTGATGGCAAAGAGAAAGATCATCGAGGGCGCAAAGGGGAAGAGAAGTAGACCCAGACCTTGGAGCAGATACGCGAGAACCAGGGTCGATTTTGGACTAAGTCTCTTGGCAATCCAGCCCAGCAAAAACAGCTGGGTCAGGATGGTAAGAGCGCTTTCGAAGCTGAAAATCATCCCGAAAACTTGCTCTTGGTATCCCCACACATCGCGAAGCAATTGGGCGAAGGTCCCTTCTAATGAAGCCAGGCTAAACCACGCGATGGACGCGAGGACCATGAGAGGAATGAGAGCCGGAGTTTGCTTGAGCGCCTCGAGGGCACCGACCCTTTCGGATTTTGATGCCGAGTCTTCGGCACGCTTCACGGTGTCTTTAGGAACGAGTTTCCAGGCTGCGACGGCTCCCACCAGGCTCAACACCCCTCCGATCATCCCGACCCAGAAGTTGCCTCCCAGCTTGGCGGTAAAACCGCCCAACGCCGGGCCAATGACCATCCCAATTTGCATAGCGCCGCTTGCGTGGCCAAGCGCCTGAGCCTTCTTTTCCTCCGCCACCGTTGTCGTGATATAGGCCATGCCCACCGCGACATTCGCCGCGCCCAAACCCGCCAAGATGCGACTCGCGAACAGCCAAGGCATCGAATCGGCAAACGCATAAACCAGCATCGCAAGGGCCGAGATAAGCGTGCATCCGACCATCACATTTCTTCGACCCGCGCGGTCCGCGAGGACTCCCCAACGTGGCGACACCAAAAACTGCACCACGAACATGCTGCTGAGCATCGTCCCGATAAGCCACTCGGGTGAGCCAAATGACCGGGCTCGAGTCGCGATGTCGGGAATGATCATGGTGAAACCCACCATGTCAAGAAGCATGAGACCGTAGATCGGAAGGAGAGTTCGCGGGATGTTACGCAACGCGAATGATCATACAATCTTTACAAGAACCCATGCCTAGGAGAGGGAATGATGAGATATAGTGAGCAGAATGGAACTCTCACGACGCACGCTCATCGGACTAGGCGCGACTGGCCTCGGATTGGCCGCGATAGGCCTTCCCAATCTGGGCCGCTCCGCACCTCGCGCAAGTAAGTCCGCCCCGAAGAACATCATCTATCTGGTCGCCGATGGTATGGCCCTGAGCGTTCCAACTATGGCCGATGTCTATCAGCAACGCGTGCTCGGAAAGAGGGGCTACTGGATGGACCTCATCGAAGACCCCGAGGTCATCACGGGAGTCCAGGATACGAGGAGCCTGAGTTCGGTCGTGACCGATTCTGCCGCCGCCGCCGCGGCATGGGGTTCGGGGGTTTATCACTGGAACGGTCAGATCAATATGTTGCCCGACAAGACGGTTCTTGAGCCGGTGGGCCGTTTGATGAAGAAGATCGGGATGAAGGTAGGGCTGGTGACGACGACAACCATCACCCATGCCACTCCCTCTGGATTTGCCATCAGCATCTTTGATCGTGAATGGCAAGATCAGATCGCGGCCCAGCACCTCGGACACGGGGTTGATGTCCTGATGGGAGGCGGAAACGCATTTTTTGCCGCAGACAAAAGGAAGGACAAGCGCGATCTGTACGCAGAATTCTCCGCGAAAGGCTACGAGGTCTTGCGAGACCGAAATGCCCTCATGGCCTCGAAGGGGAAGCGCCTTTTGGGCATCTTCCATGACTCGCACCTGCCCTTCACCGTAGACCGAGATCATAGCTTCTCGATCAAGCGAAGCACACCTACCCTTGCGGAAATGGCGAAGGTGGCTATAGATCGGCTGAAGGGAACCTCTGAGGGATTCATCCTCCAGATCGAGGGAGGAAAGGTCGATCACGGGGGACACGCGAATGACCTCGCCGCCGCAGTTTTTGATCAAATCGCATTCGAGGATGCGGTCAAGGTGGCCATGGAATTCGCCCGAGAAGATGGCGAAACTCTAGTGGTCATCACGTCTGACCACGCTTGTGGAGGTCCGGCTTTGAACGGGGCGGGTTATGAGTATTACGACGCCACCGCCGGCCTGGAAACTCTCAAGGACATGAAGTCGACCTACGGCCCGCTTCTTACGAAACTTGGACTGGCTCCGACTCAGAAGAGTGTTCAAGACGCCGTGGAAGAACATCTTGGATTGAAGCTCACCGGAGCAGAGGCGCAGGGGATTATCGATGGATTGGCCGGGAAATCTCCGTTCAATCTCAGCACGCTGCACAAGCCGGCAGGAATGACGATGGCCATGATCCTTGGCAATCACACGCAAGTGAAGTGGACGAGCGGAAACCACACGAACGACCACGTGCTGCTGAGTGCCTATGGGCCCGGAAGTCATCACTTCCAGGGAATGACGAGGAACATCGATGTGTACACCATCTTGACGAGTCTCCGAGGCATCACCCACAAGAATCCAACCATGGAGTTTGAGAAGGCAAAGCCCCTCATGCAAGAGGCCGTGTCGTTCGTTGGGGGTGCGTGCTGTGCGAGCGAGTGTCCCTTCGCCGCCTATGAGGAAGCTCAGATTCTAGCGGGTCTACGCACCGAACACGACCACTAACTCTTCGCGCAAAAAGTCTCCTGTGGCTGGGCTAACACGGGTGTAAATCGGTTACACTTTCTACTCAGGCACAGGAGTCACTATTGTCTGAAAAAACCCCGAAATTTAATCGAGTTCTACTCAAAATCAGCGGCGAGGCACTCGCCGGACCTGCTGGATTCGGCATTGATCCCGAAACACTCGGGGAAATCGCTTCCCAAATCGTGGAAGTCCACACTTTAGGTGTTCAAACCGCGGTCGTGGTGGGTGGTGGCAACATCATCCGTGGAGGCATCTTCTCCTCCAAAGGCCAGATCGACCGAACTTCTGCCGACCAAATGGGGATGATGGGCACCGTTATCAACGCCCTCGCGCTGCAAAGCGCGATCGAGCGTCTGGGTCCTGCAGTTCGAGTCCAAAGCGCAATCGCCGTAAACCAAGTCTGCGAGTCCTTTATTAAGCGGCGCGCGGTACGCCACTTGGAAAAGGGGCGAGTGGTCGTCTTTGCCGCCGGCACGGGGAACCCATTTTTCAGCACCGACACCGCCTCTGCGCTGCGGGCGCTTGAGGTCGAAGCAAACCTGCTGATCAAGGCCACAAACGTGGACGGGATCTACGACAAAGACCCGCGCAAGAACCCAGATGCCATCAAGTACGAGAAGGTTGGCTACGGCGAGGTGATCCAAAAGCGATTGGCCGTGATGGACCAAACCGCCTTCACCCTCTGCCGCGAAAATGGCCTTTCCATTATCGTGTTAGACTTAAATGACCCGCACGCCATCGCCAAAGCTGTGATGGGAGAAACTATCGGAACCCTCGTAGAAGGAGAATAAACATGGATGAATTTTTGACAGATGCAGAACGACGCATGAAGCATGCGGTAGAAGTCATGTCTCATGACTTTTCGACGATTCGGACCGGGCGCGCAAACCCTGTCGTGCTCGAAAGAGTCCACGTTGAATACTACGGCACGGAAACGCCGATCAATCAGATTGCAAACGTCGGTGTACAAGAAGGTCGAACCCTCGTGATCCAGCCGTATGAAAAGAACATGCTGGTGGTCATCGAAAAGGCGATTCTGAAGAGCGATCTCGGAATCACGCCGATGAACGACGGAACATCGATTCGGCTTGCGTTCCCACAAATGACCGAAGAGCGCCGAAAGGAGCTCGTCAAGCAAGTGCACGCTCGTGCCGAGCAAGGAATCGTCGCGATCCGAAATGTCCGCCGAGACGCAATCGATCATGCAAAGAAGCAACAGAAAGAGCTTCACTTGAGCGAAGACGATCTCAAGAGTTTCGAAGCAAAGGTTCAAAAGCTCACCGACAAGTACGTCGAAGAAGCTCATAGCATCCAGAAGAAGAAGGATGCTGAACTCATGGAAGTCTGATTTCGGCGCACGGCAAGATGACGACGAACGTCTTCAACGACACGCAGCGTGAGGCTATTGGGATGGGCATCCAACTGGATGCCCTTCCCAAGCACTTGGCCATCATCATGGATGGGAACGGCCGGTGGGCTAATGGCCGGGGTCTTCAGCGGCTGATGGGCCACCAAGAGGGGTACCGAACCCTCAGAAACATCCTGCTTTCTGCGAGCGAATTGGGGATTCGCTATCTGACCGTCTACGCTTTTTCGGCGGAGAACTGGCGACGCCCGGATTCTGAGGTAGATGGCTTGATGAAGCTGATCGAAAGGGCCGCCCGAGCCGAACTGCGCGTCATGCACGCCAACAATGTCCGCGTGCAAGTCTCCGGTCGAATGGATGAGGTGCCCACCTCGCTTCGAGAGGCGCTTCAGCACGGCATCGAGACGACCAAGGACAACACGGGCATCACCTTCACCCTGGCCATCAACTACGGCGGACGTGCAGAGATTGTGGATGCGGTAAAAGCCATCGTGGCCGAAGGGATTCCGGCGAGTGAGATCGACGAAGAGACCATCTCGAAGAGGCTCTATAACCCGCTCGATCCCGAACCCGATCTCATGATCCGAACCGCCGGAGAAATGAGATGGAGCAATTTTTTGATCTACCAGGCGGCGTATGCAGAGCTCTTTGTCTCTGAAGTATCGTGGCCCGATTTCAATACGCACGAGATGTTGCGTGGCGTACATGCATTTCAAGGCCGTGTACGCAAGTTTGGCGGCTTAGCCTGAAAATTCTACCTAGGCCATACCGTCATAATAAGAGATTCTACAGAACATGACCGAGACCCCCATTCCGAGCCTGCGTCGATTTGTCCGACCACTTACCATTGCCGTCATTGCAGGTGTTGTTGGGTACTTCTTGGCCATGCTGCTCCCGAAGACCTATGCGAGCGGGGCCAGTCTCTATTTTCCATCTTCTGGAGCAAAACCACCCTCCAGCTTTCAAGCGTTGACCGGGGCAAGCTCACTTGAGGGCGACCCCGGGAGTGTCTCGAACCTTGGTGGAGCGTACACCTCGCCCTTGGTGGGCAGCGGCCCCCAAACGGCGACCGGAATTTTGCTTAGCCGAACCTGTTTGACCGAAGTGGTTCAAAAGCTTGGCTTGACGAAGCGTTGGGATCTTTCGGAGTTTGCCGCGTACGACAAGCTGTACGGAGGCGTCTCAGTGGCTCAATCGAAGTCTGGGCTCCTCGAAATCGAAGTCAATCTCAACGACCCGAAGCTCTGCAAAGAAGTCATTGATCTTATGGTGGCCCACTTGCTTCGAAGGTCTGAAGAACTCACGATCAACCTGTCCAAAAAGGTTCGCAAACAGGTGGAGCAGAAGTATCTCGAAAGCCGCGAAGAGGTCATCGCGAAGCGCGAACGATATGAGCGATTGTTGCAGGGTCTGCCCGTCACCGATGGACCGGAGTTTGCCAAGGCACTCCTCGCCATGAAGGGAAGACTCGATGAGGCGAAAGTGGAATACCAGGCGGCCGCTCGGCAGCTTGCGGTGTCAAAAAACCAAGCCTCGAAGCTTCTTGATCCCAACAAGGCCTACCCCGGCAATCTGGATGCTCTCAAGGCCGATGCTTCTGGCGGGGCAGGTGGTCTGGATGCGAAGTCCATTCAAACGCTTGCCGCCGAGTTAGAAAGGCGGACGATTGAACTCAATGACGCCGCGAAGACTTTTGCGCCATCGAGCCCCGAGTATCGGGACCTCAAGAAGCGCCTGGGGGCGGTCGAAGCGTTGGCCGCGAAAGTGATCTCCGCTCGGCAAAAGGATTATCAAGAAGGGCGACGCCCTGAGCTCTTCAGATTGGAGAGCCAAATTGAGGTGCTGAAGGTCACCATCGACGCGTACTCGAAGATCG
>CAZBXR010000089.1:0-8520 GCA_964496145.1 uncultured Chthonomonas sp.
CAAAGCCCACTCGCTGGAGCACAACCACTCGGCGCAAAAAGACGTTGTCCAAACAGAGCCGCTTCCAAAGCCCGGACCGAACATCACAGCTTTTCAGGTGATCTCTGCAAGGGAATCCTCCCGAAACGGATCGACCGTCAAGGCAGAAGGGAACGTGCATTTTCGCTTTAAGGGGTACGAGGTGTGGGCAGACAAAGTGTCGGGCGATCTCGACACGCAAGTATTCACGCTCGATGGCGCGGTCCGGGTTGTGGGGTCCGACCGAGAAGTGAAAGGCCAACGAGTCGTTGTAGATTTCGATCTCAACAGCGTCCAATACGATGAGGCGTGGGTGAAACTGACCCCCTTGGCGCTGGGAGGATCGATCAAAGGAGATTTGTTTGTCCGTGGCCGGGTCGGAGGAGGGACGAATCAGCGTCTCGAACTCCAGAACTCTAAGCTGACCACCTGCGAGTATGACCATCCGCACTGGGAACTGGAATCCCGGGGGGCGACCATTCGCCCGGGCAAGTATGCGGTCCTGCGAGGGACCAAGTTTCGCCTGTTTGATAAGACTATTCTTACGCTTCCATTGTTATACATTCCTCTGAACGAGCGAGGCGATCGTTACACCCCATAAGTCGGCCAGACCCAAGATGAGGGGTACTTCATCAAGAATCGCATCGGGCTGGCGCTAAAAGGCGAGTCTTTTCTCATCAATCGACTGGACTATTTTAGTAAGTTAGGGGCTGGAATTGGTACAGATTGGCACTACGGGAACCCGACCATGGCGGGTATCGCCCGGGCCTATTCGCTCCCCGGACGGACCCGAACCGCTCTCCTTGGGCTTGATCACCGCATGCGGGTTGGCAACGTGGGAGTTCGAATCGACGGAAACTTCATCCGCAACAACTATCTGGCGGCGCCCAACAACCGAACCTACAGCCTGAGGTCCGCAATTTCTGTTCCCACAGCGGTGGGTGCCCTCAACCTGTCTGTGAACCGAAATGGCAACCGGACCAGCGGGTTTAGCTCGTTGAATCAGGTGTTTGGCTTGCAACACAGCGGGTCGTGGAATCGCGGCCTCACCACCAGCCTACAAACCGACCTCACCGAAAACAAGTCCGGGAGCGGAGGCAATGTGAGTTCACGACGCGTGGCGAACGTGAACTTTCGAGGAAATCAAGATCTCAGCTTTGCCCAGGCCCAGCTCGAATATCAGCGCCTGATCCCGGTCGGACGGCAAGTCGGGTTTTTCAGCGGATCAGACCGCACCCCCATGGTCACCCTCTCCTCGGACTCCTCGAAGTTGATAGGAGAAAAAGCGGGAAGAAGCGTCCCCTTCCGAACGGCACTTTCCGTCGGCGAGTTGGTCGACTCTCTCACCCGAAAGAAGATCACACGACAGCACTTCGAACTAGGGAGCAACCTCAGTCGGCGAGATCGGCGTGGCAGTAGTCTGCAAACCGCACTACGGTTTCGACAAGGTCTCTACAGCGACGACACCGCTCAATACGTGATTGACGGGAATTTGGCCATGTCGTATGCGGTCTCAGAAGGCAGTAGCGTCAACGTCCGTTACAACTATCTCAACCCATTTGGCTACACGCCGCTCTCGATTGATCGAACCGGGCGGTCTCATGATGTCGGCGGAGATATCTCCCTTCGATTGCGACGCGACCTCAATGTCGGGGTTCAAACGGGCTATGACTTTCTCCAACTGGACCGCAAAACAGTGGCCTGGCAAAATGTCGGCGTCCGGGCCGATTTCACTCCGAATCGGAAGCTCACCGTACGATCCAGCGCCAACTACGACCCGTTCAACCAGTGGTGGAGCAATGTGCGATTCGATTTTGGGTGGAATGTCGCCGAAGGCTTTTTAAGCGCTGGGTTCCGCTACGATGGCCCCCGTGCTCGCTGGGCAAATATCAACATCCTTGCCGATTCGATTCGTTGGAAAAGGCTGAAAACAAGTGCTCTCATCAACTTCAACGGGTACTCGAATCGGGTCGAGGCCATTCAACTGGCCATGACGTACGACTTGCATTGTGCAGAAGCCGTCCTTCAGTACTCCGACTACCGAGTCGGTTTCCGATCCGGTAGAGAAATCGGCCTCTTTGTCTGGCTCAAGGCCCTGCCCTTTGGTTCACCCTTCGGAATCGGTCGCCGCGGCCAAGGTCTGGGCACCGGGACAGGCTTCGGACCGTAGGTTAGCTGGATGCGCTTGAGTAGCTCCGCATGGCGTAGGTCCAAAACAGGCGCGCGAGAATCAAGAGAGTCACGGTCCACATCACGCCAATCCCAAGCATGAGGGGATCGGCTCCCACCCGCAAGGTGTTCACGGGGAGATAGGCAAGCAACCCGATGGGCAACACAAAAAGGAAGAAGCTTTTCAATTTGCTCGGGTAGACATCAAGCGGGTAGCGCGCCGCATCCATCGACATCTCGGCCAAAACCCAAAGATTGTCAACCTTCACCCAAAAGATGGCCAGCGTCATCAGATTCATGCAAAAGCAGTAGTAGAGCAGCACGGAACAAGGGATGAGGACGGCAAAGGCGACCCAATCGAACGCGGACGCGTGCGGGGCTCCTTGAATCGCAAAATAGATGGATCCGGCCAGTCCGACGAGGAGATTTCCCATCCGGTCAAACCCAAATCGACGGGTGGTCACCCAAAACTGGGAGTCGATGGGGCGAGTCACCACGAAATCGAGAGTCCCGAGCCGCACCTGCTGAGGAATCTCCATGAGGGCACTGCAGAAGCTTTGGAAAATGGCGTGGACGAGCACGGAGACACTCGCAAGGCTGAGAGTGAGCGCTTGATTCCATCCCGCCACGGTCTTTGTTTGACTGAAGATGACGAAGATGACGACGTATGAAAACGCGACCCACACGATGTTCCGGGCGACGTTCATCATGAAGTTTGCTCGAAACTCAAGATCTCGACTGAGGGATGTCCTCAAAAACTCCTTATAAATCCGCAGCGTCCGACCCATCGTAAAAGGTTACCTCTCGTATACTGGGGAACATGTTTGGATTGCTCCTCGCCGCCGTGCTCTCCTTGGCTTTTTGGGCGGGAGGGTATGCCATCTGGGACCGCTTTGGACCCAGCGATTCGATCTTTGGAGAAAAATGGCAGGGGAGCCTCATTCTTGGTCTCGGCACCTTCGGCTGGCTTACGTGGATGGTATCCCTGCTTTCCACGAAGCTGATTTGGCTCGTTCCGGTCCTTGCTCTGGGCCTCTTCTTTTGGCAAAGACCCAAGTTCGACTTCTCCACCATTCAATCTGAGCCCAAATGGTGGATCGCCGTCTTCTTTGTGCTTCTCCTGTTTCCCATCATCAACGCGCTGGCTCCCTCCGACATGATGGACTGGGATAGCCTTGCCTATCACCTCGCCGTGCCGAAGTTGTGGCTCGAATCCGGAAAGGTGACCTACATTCCTTTCATTCACCACAGCAACTTCCCGTTTTGCGTCGATTCGCTCTATCTGTATGGGTTGAGCCTAGGCTCTGAGTCTGGGGCGAAGGCGATGACCGTCGCATTCTATGCAGCGGGAGCGTTGTGGCTCGTGTCCGTGGTTCGCCGGTGGTCGGGCAACAATCTGGCTGGGATATTGGCAGGGATAGGATTTATGACGGTTCCCGTCGTGATGTGGGAATCGGGGTCCGGATACATTGACGTCGCCCATGGGCTGTTCGCGGCCATCGCGATTCTGGCGGCGGCGGAGGCCGTCAAGAATGGGGACCGCAAGTGGCTCTTTCTTTGTGCGTGGGCGGTCGGGCTGGCCATGGCGAGCAAATACACGGGACTCCTCACGGCGGTGGTCGTGGGATTGGTGTTGACCGGCGGCTACATCAAGAACAAGCGGGGCGATTGGTGGCGGCCTGTAGCGGCCATTGCGCTGGCTTTCGCCGTTCTGGCAGGGCCGTTCCTCATTCGGAACGTGGTGAACACCGGGAACCCGACCTACCCATTCCTCTTTAGCGTGTTTGGTGGCCGGAATTGGGATTCTTGGCGCGATTCGGTGTACAAAAACGAACAGCGCACATTCGGAATGAAGGGGGTTCTGCCCGCCGAGGAATCGGCGTTGCCTCACCTGGGCCAATCGGTTCTGGGTCTAACTTTTCAGCCAGGGCGTTATATCAATCCTCAGCAGACGGTCGGCGGGGGATTCCCTATGGGGGCCATAGGCATGGTGGGGGCCATGGGCTTGTCGCTCTGGCTCTTCGCGGGAGCACGAGGAGGCCGAGAGAGAGCCGTTTTTGCAATGATCGCGATCCACGCGGGCGGGTGGTTCTTCCTGAGTGAACAGTCTCGGTATGCCGTGAGTTTTGTAGTTCCGATGCTGGTTGTCGGGGCGATCTCAGTCGTCTCGCGGCCTCGTCTGACCGCTCTTTTTGGAGTCATCGTTGCGGCCCAAGCCGTGTACACGGGATGGTTGATCCACACTGCCAACACATCGGGCCAGATCCGCGTGGCTTTGGGGCTGGAAGACCGAACGGAGTTTCGCGCAAGCAGGGTCCCTCTCGCAAACGCATCCCCATTGATCGAAGAGGCGGTAGGGAACGGTCGGGTGGCCATGTACGATGAAGTCTTCGGCTATCTGCTGGACTGCGATTACCTGTGGGCAAACCCCGGGCACAGCAAGCTCATCGCGTATGAAACCGCCACGGATGGAGCGGACCTCATCAAGAGTTTGCGGGCCAACGGGGTGACCCACATTTTGTACAACGGCGCCTATGCGGGCCAGGAAGTGACAAGGCAGATTGTCGAGGGACAGATTCCCCTCAAGCAAGAAGAGAATCTTGATCTGAAGTGGCGTATGCTGCTAAGCGACGCCATCCGAAATCAGTTGCTTGAGCCTAGCCTCGATGTGAAGAACATCTACCTGTGGCGCATTCGAGAGGAGTCCCTGCAAGCAAAGTAGGTTTAGGTTCAAAATAGGGCAGTGAGCAACCTAGAGCACAGAAGGGAGATTTCGTGAATAGACGATCTCGAAAGAACTTCCTGACGGACCCTATTTCTTGTGATGTTGGGGGAGGAACGGAGACCAACGTTTCCTCCACCGAAACTTCATTTGAGAAAAAGCGAGGCATTTCGAAGATTGAAGTGCGTGGGAATTTGTCGAAAGTCATCATGGGCCCTGTGCGTGAACCCATCGTGGAATCCAGGTTGCGTCTTTTGCAGGCTATTGCCGATTCCGGCCTGTCGATCCAGTTTTCAAAGCTCACCCCCGTGGGGCTCACATTTTTGGTCGCCAATCAAGACACCACGCTCCTTCCCGATATCTGCCGAGCCGAACAATGTCCGCTCGAAATCATCGATGGGCAATCCATGGTTTTGGTGCACGCCGTGAACATGCGTGACGAAGAGGGTTTGATCGCAAAGCTCATTTCGGTGGCGATCGGTTCCGGCGCCCCGGTGCATCACGTGGGCGATATGCACGACCGCCTCATGATCGCGACCACCGTAGAGGGGACCCGCCAAATCCAAGAGGCGCTCATTCGAGAGTTTCCGGGAGGCGAGTCTTGAACATCAAGGTGATGAAGTTTGGCGGCACGAGCGTCGCCACCCCCGAAGCTCGGATGCAGGCCGCTCTGCGCGTGATTTCGGCAAAGGACCAAGGGTTTAGCCCGGTCGTAGTGGTGAGTGCCATCGGAAGGCGGGGCCAACCCTACGCGACCGACACCTTGCTTGATATTCTTCGCGAGATTGACCCGACCGTCAAGCCCGACGCGAGAGAGGTCGATCTCATGATTGCATGCGGAGAGATCTTCTCTAGCGTCATTTTCGCCCACACCTTGAAATCTCTAGGCTGCGACGCCATGGCATTTCGCGGAGGTCAGGCCGGAATTCGCACAGACGGAGTCTACGGCAATGCTCGAATTGTAAGTATCAATCCAATCGCGCTGCGACGTGCCGCCGAGAACGGATTCGTCCCGGTTGTCTGCGGATTCCAAGGGACTTTCGCGGTCGATCCCTCATACCCGGGCGGGGAAGTCACGACCCTCGGTCGCGGAGGAAGCGACACCACGGGTGCCGCCCTGGGCGCCGCGCTGAAAGCCTCGGCGGTCGAGATTTTTACCGATGTGGAAGGTGTCAAAACCGCTGACCCGGACTATGTTTCAACAGCGCCCACGCTTAAGCAAGTGAGCTACGACGAGGTCGCTGAAATTGCCCACCTTGGCGCGAAAGTCCTTCACCCTCGCGCGGCCGAAATCGCGATGAAATATGGCATTCCGCTCTGGGTGAAGAGCACCTTTAGCCAAGCCCGGGGAACCGAGATCATCGACGAATCTCAGCTCGAGGCAAGAATGGTCTCTGGCGTGAGCCACACCGGCAAGCTGGTCTCGCTGGAATTCAACATTGGCTTGGCTGAAACCGAAGATCAGGTGGCTTTGGCCGCGATTCTCTATGATCTCATGGCTCGCTACAATCTGAACCTCCACATGATCAATCAGAGCCAAATGAGCATCGGATTTGCGGTCCCCCGCGCCCAGTACGGCATGGCGAAGGACCTCCTCGATGGATTGGTGCTGCCCATGACCGAGCATAGCGGCATGACCTACATGTTCCAGATGGGAGAGAAACCTTCGCGAGAGGCGGAAACTCAACAGCGCCTCTTCGGCGGGGCGGGAAAGGTGCGAACCATCGGCATTCGGATGAACGAGGCCTGCACGATGGTGAGCCTCATCGGAAAGGCCATCATGGAACAACCCGGGACCTTTTTCCGCGTGTTGGCGGCTCTCCACCGAGAGGGAGTGCCGGTTTTGCAAACCAGCGACTCCGATCTCTCCCTGAGTTGTCTTATTCCCGAGAGCGAGCTCTCCAGGGCAGTCTTGGCTCTCCACGAGGAGTTTGAACTATCACAATTGATCGGCTAGTGGATCTGCCCGTGGATCGGGCGGCGATTGTAGGCATCTTGAATGTCACCCCAGACAGCTTCTCTGATGGGGGAGCTTGGCTTCATCCCACCCTGGCGTGGGAACAAGGCGTGCGAATTCGGGATGCTGGCGCTGACATCGTGGACGTCGGGGGAGAATCGACTCGCCCTGGTGCAACACCTGTCCCGGAGTTGGAAGAGATGGATCGCGTGCTGCCCGTCATCGAGCGATTGGTGAAAGAGGGCGTCTGCGTCAGCGTGGACACGACAAAGGTCCGGGTTGCGGCAGAAGCGCTGGCCCTCGGGGCAAAAATTGTGAACGATGTTTCGGGAGGAAACGATCCCGCGATGAGAGAGCTTGTGGTTCGCGAACGCGCGACCTATTGCATCATGCATACGCAGGGCGACCCGACGACCATGCAAGACAAACCCACCTACGAGGATGTGGTGGATGAGGTGAAGGGGTATCTCCTCGCCCGGGGCATCGATCTGCTTCACGCCGGTCTATCGAAACATCACGTGTGGATCGACCCGGGCATCGGGTTTGGAAAGACGACCGCCCACAATCTTCAGATCCTGAAGAATATCGAGACCTTCGTCGAAACTGGATTCCCCGTGATGATCGGCCTGAGCAGGAAGTCTTTTCTGGGCCGGGTGCTTGGATCAGAGAGTGAGCCAGCCGACCTTGAAGAAAGAATTCCCCCGGGGCTGTGGATCCAAGGGCGATGCGAAGAGTTGGGGGTTCGGTTGCTTCGCGTTCACGATGTGAGCGAAGCTGTCGCGGTTTCGAGACTCGTCAAGGCGTTTCGGTCTTCGTAACTTCTTCAGGCGTTTTCGTAGGTTTTGGCATCTTGATGGAGCGCATGACGCCGTGAAAGAGGCCGGCGATGGACCCAAATCCTAAAGAGATAATTAACGTGGGGAGGGCAAGCCCCAGTTTTCCGCCAAACACGGTCCCGAGGTAGAGGAATAGGGCAGCGATGCCTTCTGCCCCCCCTGCGAGAAGGACTCTTCCCAGCTTTGCCTGCTCCGATTTTGTTCGGTCAAAGATGCCGCTGGTAACTAAAAAACCCCCGATTGCAAGGAAGAAAAAGGAGATTCCGTAAAGAACGCTACTCACGCCGAAAGTTGTACCTCTCTTCAGAGGAGCGTATGTAATTTCGGGGACGCCCCACGAAGTTCTGCTAGATTTTTGCCCGTATTTTTTCAATAAGTTGCCCTAAGACGCTATGAAAAAATGTTGCAAAAGCCGATCTTTAGGCTATACACGCGGTTCACCCATGGATCTCAGTCTATTTGATCGACACAGGTTTTGGATAAAGTCCTTGAAAACCGGAGCTACATCCTCCGGCTGGATAGCTGCAGATGACTCCGAGCATCTGAAGCTGACTTTTAACACTCCGATCCCTGAGGAACGAGAGGATCGTTGGATCGTTTCGGTCACGACCACGTCGGGGACTTTTCAGTTTCTGATTCGGCTTTTCGATATCGACGGCTTGACCGCCTCTGGAAAGATCGATAGCCGAATGAACTTGATCGAAGCGACCGAAACGCCGAGATACCTCCACCAAAAGTCGGAGACCATCGTCATCGACGGAGAACGAATGCTCGCGGATGTGGTCGACATTTCCCCGGGTGGTGTAGGACTCAAGGTT
>CAZBXR010000090.1:0-8286 GCA_964496145.1 uncultured Chthonomonas sp.
ACAGTGCCAGTGGGCCCATGCGCACCCAGACCGAAGGGCAAATGAATTCTGGATCGGGCTCTGAATCATTGGAGATGGAGAGAACCGAGGTTCTTGCCAAGGGTATTCCATCGAACGGAGTGCTGCGATTAAAGGTGGAGAAGGAGCCAGGTGCAATCGCACGATACGCAACCGGGGCCATTCGCGCCATGGGAGCGGGAACACTCTATACAATCAAGATGCAAACATCTCCGAATAGCACGTTGCACATTCCAAACTCGAAAGCTCTCGCAGCCGTGGAGGGCTACACGAATGCACAATTCGACAACCTGTCTTTTGAACTCATTCTTGGTCCCCAGTACACAATGAGCGGTCGCATTCAAGATGTAACAGTTGTCAATCCGCTGACTTACGGACCGTACGACAAATTAGGAAGTGATGTGAGAGCCAAGGTTAACGAAGTCGCCAAGTGGATGGAAGACCTTGAGAGGGCATTAGGAGACCCGGCACCGCCTCCCAACGGCCCAAAGAAAGACCCCTTTCTCTCAACTGAGTGAGGGTTGTAACCGGAGAAAACCAATCTTCCCCCGGCCCGGGGGGCTGGTTCAGGGGGCTAAACAAGGGCCTCCGGCCAAAAACGTCCTAAACACATCCTTGAACAAATGGAACTGATCGTGGCACGAGTGATAGTACAGTATCTCTATGAGACTGACGTCCTCCTCGATTTTCATGCTTGGGCTGCTTGCAAGCATGTCCGCCGCCCAAGCCGATCCCATTTCCCTCAACATCCCCGCGGCGACCATGGGATCGATCGTGAAAGAACTTTCCGACAAGACAGGGGAGACTTACGAGGTTTTGCCCAGCCTAGCGGGGGAGGTCTTGCACCTCTCGTTTAAGGATTTGGAACCGGACGTTGTCCGAAATCAGATTGCAAGCATTCTTCGGGCGAACTGGAAGGGAACCGCTAAAGGATGGCGGTTAGTTCCGAATGACCAAGCCTGGCGAGATTTGCGCGGCAGCCAGCTTGCCAAAGATATTGAAACTCTCAAAAAGTTCATGAGCGACCGCGCGAAGGAGATGCCCGAGAATCTTTCTCCGGCAGATCTAGAGCGCCTCGAGGAAATGCAGAAGGGAATTCGAGAGGGACGCCCTCCCATGGGCGACTGGGCCGCGGGAATGAGAGCCATGAATGGTCTCGTGCCCGGAAACCGAGCCGCATTTCGGTGCATGCAGGCCCTCGATTTAACCAAAGTCGCTTCGATGGGTGCTGGCACAAGAAAGGTGTTCTCGCTCAGCCCAACTCAGATGCAGTCGGTTCTCGGAAACAGCGCGAAGCAAGCGGCTACCGCAGCCCTGGACGAATACGCGATGTTCGAAACCAACACCCCAAGAACTGACCGAACCGAGCAGACCACGATGGTCATGGGGGGTGGCATAGGATTCTCATCGCCCACACGTCTGAGCGCACAAGGGCCCGTCACGAATGTTATCGTCGCCGTGAATAGACCGCAAGAGGGACTGGCGTTCAACGTCACGGTCACGGCCTACAACGCGCAAAACCAAGTCGTTTTCAGCGGTACAGAGTTTCTCGGCGAGGGGGGAGGTGGCTTTAGAGTCATGGGAGGGCCAGCCCAACCGGCAAGTAGTAGCGGTGCCCCCAACGGAAAGATCAAGTTTTCCGAGGATGCGATTCTCGCCATGCAGGCCATGCGCCGATCTCGAAGTGGAGACGGTGTAGGTTTTGCAAGCATGCAGTTTTCTGCGGGAGGTGGTCGACCCATCGAACTAGGGATGCCGTTCTTGGATGGAAACTCGGGGGCGCTGAAAGTGTCGGATGCGCTCCGCGCAAAGCTCGCCCGCCCGGACCTTTACGATCCACTTTCCACCCATGTGGCCGAGTCGATCACGCATCTCGTTGGTGATCCTGCCAAACCGGTGATCGCTTTGTTGCCCGACGCGCTGACGCAACAGATTTCCAACTGTGTCTCGGAGACATCGTCTCAAGAAGCGATTCAGAAGGATTGGGAGAATGCGGGCATGATCCAGACCACCGTAGAAGGGTGGGTTGTGTTCGAACCCAAGCGCATCGTCGATTGTGTGGACACCCGGGTGAACCGACCCCAACTCGCCAAAGCCCTTGCCGATCTAAGCAAGACGGGAATCTGGCGCCTGGACGCGAAGGCCACTTATTTCGCGGCCCGGCCAAGGATGACTCCTACGAACTTCGATCTGGCGATCATCGGGAGTCTCTATCCCAACTCGAACATGATTCCGACCCCGGCGGGCGCGAATCGCGACTTCTTGAGGCTGTGGGGAATGCTCTCGGTCGCGGAACGGCGCACCCTTCTCGGTGGCGGGGAACTTCCACTCAAATCTTTCACCACCGAAACGAGAAACATCATCGCGAATATCGTTTTTGATAGTGCGGGAGGGCCGGCCAGGCCCGCTGGAGAGGCCCGAGGAGGATTTGCAGAGCGTCCCAATCCTGGGTTGGGCACGTTAGACGTGGAGCGAACAAGCGTGCTGGGAACCGGGCTCCCCGCCCTGGGTGTGCTTCGCTTGAAAACAGATGTGGAACCGGCTGCACTCGGGCGCTACGATACGGGGGCGGTCCGAGCCCTGGGCGCGGGATCGATCTTCACCAGCAAGATGCAATTTTCACCCAACAGCCGCATGCAGGTCATGGGTGGGGGCACCCTTGCGTCGGTCAAGGATTATGCCGACGCGCAGTTTGAAAATCTCCAGTTTGAGATCGTGCTCGCTCCCCAGTACACGATGAATGGCCGATTGCAAGACGTGAACTTCAGCACAAACCCGGTCTACGGGCCGTACGATAACCTGAGCGACGACCTGAAGGCAAAGGTGAAGGAGATTGAGCAGGCGATGGAAAGTGCGGAAAGAGGGGGTGGCCCAGGCATGGCGCCACCACGAGGACCCCGGACAAGCCCCTAATCGTAACCAACGTACTAGATCGGACCGGGACCTAACATTGATTGTATGGCCCCGGTCCGTGATGAATCCATAGAGATTACAAAATGGAACTCTTTAGGGTTGGATGCCCGTTTTGGTATTCATGCTCCTCAAACGAGTGCTCCTCACTGCTGTCGTTTTCGTTTCGGCGGTACCTGCTAGCCTTGCATCTCCCATTTCCATAGAGGCCCGTGGAGCCACAGTCTCGGCAATCTGCGCGAAGTTGACCGAAGCGACGGAACAAGAGCACGAGGTTTTGAAGGTCCTTGGGGGTGAGGTGCTCTATCTGGACGCGAAGAACCTAGAGCCGGAAGAGATTCGGGCGCACATCGCTAGGGTCCTCCTAGCTCAATGGCAGAAGACCAAGAATGGGTGGCGTCTGACACCTGACCCCGTCGCCGTTCGTGACGCTAAGACTGCCGAACTTGAAGTAGATGTTCGAGTCATCAACGAGGTGTTTGACGAAAAAAGGAAGGCGCTGGATGTGCCTCTGTCCGAAGGCGATATGCATGTCCTTGAGGAACTGCAGGCTGCTTACGCTACCGGAAAATCGCCATTTAACAACTGGAGTGCGGCCATCAAGCGCCTGCAATCCATCTTGCCCGGGACAAGGGCGGCAATGTTGTGCGCTGCAACCCTGGATCCGATGGAGTTTGCAAAGATGGAGCCATGGACTCGCCGAGTTTTCAGCCTGAATCCCACGCGCATGCAGAGTCCTCTGCCTTCCGCGGCCAAGAAGGTGCTTGAATCCGCGACGGCAGAGTTCGATTATCTGAGTCGGTTTACTTTCACGAACGACCTGCTCAATACGAGTGCGTTTTCGCTCGATGGTCGGTACCTCGTGATCCCAAATCAATTGCTTTCGAAGGACCGAGCGGTGGATTTGGAACTTTCCGTTTACCGTGCTTCGCACGGTGTCAATTTCGAGATTGAAGTCAAGGGAATCTCTGCAAGTGGAAATGTGGTGTTTGCGGGCAATGGAACGATCTTTGGTTCGCGGCCCCGTGTCAAGCGACCGAAGATTGCCCCCGAAATCGAACAGGAGTCATTGACGATGACGCAGCGATCAAGAAAAGCTGCGGCGGCCTTTACCACTCAGACCGGATTCGGGGGAGAGATCGAAGTATCGTCCCTCGTCAATAATCGCGTGATCGCTGTCCCTGTCATCACACCAAACTCGTCTCCACTCGAAGCCGCTGACGCACTCTTAAGAAAGGAGCTATCGAAACCTGCCGAGATCGATCCTCTCTCGTATCAAGTTTCTGAATCTCTCGACTTGATGGAGGCCAGAACGAAGGGGGCTGTCATAGCTTTCCTTCCCGACGGGCTTACGCAGCTGATTGAGCCACCGGCGGACCAAGAGTTTAAGAGAGAAACTCTCTTTAAAGCGTGGACAGACGCTCAAATGGTCAGGAAGGAAGCAGATGGTTGGGTCGTGTGGAGTCCCAGCCGACCGGCCAGCTATCTTGGATACCGCATCGACCGTCCATCTCTTCAGAACACGATAGCGCGCTCTGTCAATTCAAAGAGTTGGAGCCTCGATGTACTTGCAGAACACTTTGCGTCACGGCCAAGGGCTGCACGGAGTGACTTTGATCTATGTCTGCTCACCGCACTCAGCCCGATAGTGAGTTCGGTGGAGTACAAGACAGATCCGCCCGCAGATGCCCTCCGCCTCTGGGGAGCCCTCAGCGCCACGCAACGTAGCACTCTGACAAGAGGCGGCGAGATTCCGTTTGGTGTGCTGAGCACGGAACAGAAGTCGATTCTCTCCGATCTCATTTTCAACACCCCCGTCGGACTTTCGAAAGAATCCGAGCTATCTGGAATCGGTCCTGGTACGAACTTTTCGACGAAGTTTCAGCAGGAGGGATACGTTCCCGAGCGAACGCGGTTGCTCGGCAATGGTGTTCCGTCAAATGGAATTTTGAGGGCACGAGGAGAGGAAGTGGACGGGGCGATTGTTCACTACAAGAATGGAGCTGTTCGCGCGGCGGATGCGGAGTTGCTGTTTGCCGTGCAAGATGAATCTTCACGCCTTTCCGAGTATCTAGACTTCACCCCGTCACCCATTGAAGGGTATGTCGCGTGTCGCATCCAAGACATCCAACTTCTTTGTTTGCCTCTTTCTGGATTCGGCGTGGCAGGAGAACTGCGAGGGATCAGCGAAACGAAACCCGGTCCGCCTGGGCCATTCGCAAGCATGAACTCAGCGCTGATAAACCGTGTGCGTGAGATTGCCGCTTCAGAACGGGTGCGGCGCGAAAAGCTAGGTGGGCCCGCTACCGGGGGCTCAAAGCCAATCCCGTGAAATCAAAAGCCGTGCCGGTCAAAGTACGTTTCAGCACTTGAGCGAGATTCGAAGGGATTCACTCTGATATTACATTCTGGAACTCTTTAAAGTTGGACGACCGTTTTGGTATTCATGCTCTTCAAACGAGTGCTCCTGAATGATGTCGTTTTCTTTTCGGCGGTTTCTTCTGGGCTCGCGGCTCCGATTTCCATCGATACCGTCGCCACTGTCAAAAATCTATTGGCCGGGCTCTCATCTCAGTCCGGAGAGTTTCACGAGGCACTTCCCCAAATCGAAGGGGAAGTATTGCTCCTCCGAGCGAAAGATCAAGAGCCAGCTGAGATTCGGACTCGAATCGCGACGATTCTTCGTAGCAAGTGGACTCAAACCGAGAAGGGATGGAGACTGGTGCCCGATGAGGACCTCTGGAAGGCGCTGCGAAGCGCAAGGACGAAGGAGATTGCATCTGTCATCCAGCGCGGCTTTGCGGATCAAGAAAAGGATACGCCGGCCAAGCTCACTGTAGCGGACCTCAGGGAACTTGATGTCGCGCAAGATGCCGCCTCTGCAAATCGGCGAACCAAGGGCTCTTGGGCCCAAACTTTCTCATTCCTGAACGGAAGGGCACCGGGAAATCGTGCCGCGTTTCGCATTTTAAAGCTTATCGGTGCGATGGAGCTTGCCGGGATGCGCCCAGAGACGCGAAAAGTCTTTTCCTCCGAACCGACTCGGATGCAACAGGCTCTGCCGGCCGCCGCGCTTACGGTTGCGAACAAAGCGCTTGACGAATACGCCCTGTACGAATCCGTGATTCCCCGAAAGGATGATTCCGCAAATTTTGGTATGTTCGGGAGCGACGGAGGGTTTGTGGCTTCCAACTACTTGACCGCACAAGGACCGGTTGCGAATGTTCAGATTGCACTCTACCGTGGCTCACAGCAGCTCAACTTTTTCGCGCACCTGGTGGCTTACAATCGGGCCGGGAAAGAGGTCTACAGGGCTACCTACAATTGCGCGTTCGACTCTCTCGTTCCGAACGCTTCTAAGGAAATCGCACGCCAGAGGACAGGCTGGACCCCGGGAGAAGCCAACGCGCGGGCGACTTTTACCGAAGAGGGGTTGCTCTCGAAGGAGATTTTCGACCCGAATAAGGTCGGCGGCGCAGGGATCGACATGATGATGTCTGGGGGAGGGCCTCCGCCCTATCCTTGGCGAAAAGCGAGCATCACGATGTCCAGTAGTCTCAAGAGTGCGGCGGTACCTGTCACCGAGGACCAGAGAGGAAGGTTTTCAAGTCCCGAGACGATCGACCCCCTGGGATTTCATGTGAAAGAGGCCCTGCTCCTTGCGACTCCCTCCTCCTCGAATGTGATCGCTCTCGTGCCAGATTCGCTTACGCACGAAGTCTCAAAATCCGTACTGGAAGACGCTCGCGTGGGAGAAATCAAGGAGGAACTCGGGTTCGCCGGGATGATTCGACGCGAGGAGAACGGGTGGTGGACTTGGGAGCCGTCAGACATTCCAGGCTCGAAGGACGTTCGGCTCTCAAGGGCGGCGCTCGCTAGAGCCCTCGCCGAAGTTGCTGGAAATACGATCTGGACCCTGGACCAACAAACCACCTATGTATCCCAGCGGCCGAGAGGGCTTCGCGGGAGCTTCGATCTCGCCCTCCTCGGCTCCTTGTTTCCGCTTGCCAACGCCGTTACGCTTCCGGATGGCGACATATTGGGTCATATGCGACTGTGGGGTTCGCTTTCCCCGGAATTGCGCCGACAACTGCGTGAGGGTCGCCCAGTGACCTATGGCTCTCTAAATGCAACCCAGAAAGCAATTTACAACGACATCATTTTCAATGGTCCTGGGGGGCCCGTGGACAAGACAGCCCCTTACCAGCCCGGGATGGTTCTTGAAGGGCGAGACAGGGGAATCGAGCGAACTGTCGCTCTTGGCGGCGGAATTCCGCCTGATGCTTCCATCGCGGCAGTGATGGAAGTGGAACCCGGGGCACTCGCGAAATTCGAGTCCGGCGCGATCAGACTCTATTCGGCACGGTCACTGTATTCGTCTCTGTCGATCGTTGAAGAATTCCCAAACTGGTTCGCTACGTCCTCGACCATGTCGCAATTCGCGGAGGTTGATATCGTCAACATTCTTCTTAGTCTGAATCTACGGCCGAACTATAGCTCCACGCCCGTCGGGAAATGGCTGTTCGGAATCAATACGACAAAAAAGCTCTCCTTCGGTTCACTAGGGGATATGTCGGCAAAGTTCAAGACACTCTATGAGGGAGCCCGGGCGGACGACGAGAAAGCAAAGGCGGACCGCAAGAAGAGCGGCAGGGGGTAACTGGAGCTTGGGATTACTTTTGGAACTGGTCTGCCATGAGTACCGCCATCACGTGGTCGCGGTACTGCCCCCGCTTCCACTGCTCTTGGGGAATACGACCTGTCACCACGAACCCTTGTTTTTCGAGCATCCTGGGGGTTCGTGGGTTGCCTTCGAGATAGCCACTGATGAGCATACGGAGCCCGAGAGTGTGGAACGCGTACTGGGCTCGGAGCAATGATGCTTCGGTTCCGTAACCCTTTCCCCAATACTCGGGCGCAATCAGGGTCCCGCACACGGCTGTTTTGTTTCGATGGTTGATGCCGTGGAGGGCCGATTGGCCAATATGCGTCCCGTCGAGAAGTTCGATGGCAAAGACAATGTCGGTCCCGGTGCCGCTGAGCATGCGGGCAAACCACGCTTCTTCCATTTCTCGGGTGGTTGGCTCGTCGCCGATCAAGAGCCATTCGGTGATGACGGGGTCATTCACCCACGCGAGGCAGTTTTCAAAGTGTCGCTCTCGCGAGAGCGGGACAAGCTTCACATTTTTCCCAACGATTCCGGTGGCCATGAAACGATATACCCGAGCGATAGAGATGGAAGGCAGGACACACTAGGACCGTGGGACTGCGAAAGCGTTACGATGAGATCTTGGCTCGAATAGAGAGCTCGGCTCGAAAAGTAGGTCGAAATCCGGACGACATCACCCTCGTGGCCGT
>CAZBXR010000091.1:0-8204 GCA_964496145.1 uncultured Chthonomonas sp.
CTCACAAAATGGGTACTCGGGGATGGATTCAACTACGTCGCTGCCGACAGCTCCGCGAAGATGGAGTCGACCGTCATCATCGTCACGCCCTCGGGCTGATAGGCATCGAGCATCATCAGAATGCTTTGGGCACGGCGCGGAGCGTGAGAGAGCACGCCTCCCGATCCGATGACCATATCGAGTTCCATCATCTTGATCAAGGTCTGAGAACCACTCTTTTGTTCAAATAGCTCGCTCATGTCTCGCTGTCGCTGCGACCCCTCACGGGTTCTGGCCAAAGACTTATGGTGCTCAAAGGCGAGGCGTAGAGCTTCACGGCTCACGGCTTGTTCGATGAGGAGATCTTCATAGGTGTGAGGAATCGTCGTCGGGCGAATCATCTTGTTTCGCAGTCGGTTCCTCACCTCGCTTGGCTCGATCGAGAAGGGAAGCCATCGAGCGATGTTCTCGATGCCAGCCTCTTTCAGCACGTTACAAATCGAGTAGCTCATCCCGAGGTTCGCCGATACCGTTCGGTTATAGATTCGCTCGCCCGATGGGTCCATAAACACCGAGAACACGTCTGTGGTGGCCCCGCCGATATCGACACCCAGAATATTAAGGCCCTCTTGCTCGGCGTAGCTCTTCATGAGCTTGCCCACAGCGTTCGGGGTCGCCATCACCTCTTCGCTCGCCCAGTCGAGGAGCTTCGAATAACCGGGCGCTTGTTGCATCACGTGCTCAAGAAAGAGTTCGTGAATGGCGTCGCGGGCCGGGTCCAGGTTTTCTCGCGAAAGGTCTGGGCGAAGGTTGTCCACGTGGGTCAGCTCGATGCTGGCGCCGAGAACATCGGTTACCTCGGTTCGGACTTCTTTGTTCCCTGCGTAGATTACAGGGAGTTTCATGTCTCCAAATCGGGGCTTCGGGTCTGCACGCCGAATGACTTCGGCCATATCGGTCAGGTGAGTGCGTGTGCCCCCGTCGGTTCCTCCCGACATTAGAATGATGTCAGGGCGAAGTTGGCGCAGACGTTCCACCTTTTGGTAATCCTTTCGGCCGTCGTCCACCGCGAGAGTGTCCATCAAAATTGCTCCGGCACCCAAAGCCGCTCGTTCTGCCGATTCTGCAGACATCGACTTCACGACCCCGGCGACCATCATCTGGAGTCCGCCGCCCGCCGAAGAGGTGGAGACGTATAAATCAGATCCTCCGTAGTCGCCGTCGATAGGCATGGATTCTTGACCTTCTTTCAAGCGACGCCACACCTGGTCGTTCTTGATGAGGCCGCGCCTTGCGACGGTATAGCCTTCCGGGACCGCGGCTTCAGTCAATTCTTCAAGCTCGGTCATGGCATTGAGGACGCCTACGGTGACGTCTTCAAAGGGCTTTTCAACGGTGGTAGGGGCTTCGCCACGGGCAACGAGACGATATTGTCCTTGGCTGTTTCGCTCAATGAGGATCGCCTTGGTTGTGGTGGAGCCGCAGTCTGTCGCGACGATACGCCGAATGTCTTGTGACATGGGGGAATTATAGTCCGTGATGGGGGGATCGTTGCTCACACCTCCTAGACGAAATTTCAAAACAATCTCATCACAGGGAGGACATGAATAAAAAGTTTGTGGCGATTCAATGAATCGCCACAAACCTGGAAGATTTCTCAGGAAGAGAAATTAATATCGACCGCGTCCACCGCCGCCGCTTCGACCGCCTCGGCCGCGATCACCGCCGCCTCGACCGCCGCCGCCGCCACCGTAGCCGCCACCACCGCCGTAGCCGCCGCCACCGCTGCGACCACCGCCGCCTCCGCCGTAGCTACCGCCACCGCCGCCACCGTAGCCGCCGCCACCACCGCCGCGAGGTCGATCCTCACGAGGTCGCGCTTCGTTCACTACGAGAGTCCGGCCATCGAGTTGCTTGCCATTCATGGCTTCCACAGCGGCATCCATGTGCTCGCCTGGAACTTCCACAAAGCCGAACCCTCGGCCTTGGATGATGATTGCGGTCGCAGCCTCGAAAGGAGCGAACGCGGAAAGGAGACCCTCTTCCGTTGTTGAGTAAGAGAGATTTCCTACGTAAAGTTTCTTATTTGACATTTCTGATTGCGTTTCCTGCTGAGATGCCTGTAGTCCGATCCAACTCGATGCGCGCTCAGAAAGCTCTAAAACTGACTCGGGATGTACGGGCGATATTGTCGAGACCTGGAAATAATTCCAGACTCTCCGCATAGTATACCGTCAACTATGCAAAAACCAAAATAGATTCTTTCCAGACCCTCACGCGAAGCGTTTCGGAGGCTATACTGGAATGAATACGTATTCGGAGTTCAAATTGGCGGAAGTTAAGTTCCTCGGCATAACAAAGATTTTCGGAAAAGACGTGAAAGCCGTCAACGACCTGAACCTGGAGATTCGCGATGGCGAATTTATGGTTCTCGTCGGACCCTCGGGTTGCGGCAAAACGACTGCTCTCAGGATGATCGCCGGTCTGGAAGAGGCAACCAGTGGCGACCTGATGATCGGGACCAATCGTGTGAACGACGTTCCTCCCAAAGATCGGGATATCGCGATGGTTTTCCAAAACTACGCTCTGTATCCTCACATGACCGTCTACGACAACATCGCTTTCGGCCTCCGGCTGCGAGAGTTGAAAGGTTTTCTTTGGCAACTGACCCACATGGGCGAAGCCAAGAAAATCAAAGAGAGCATTGAGGAGCGCGTTCAAACAACCGCGAGAATGCTCGACATCGGGCACCTTTTGCACCGAAAACCGAAGGAACTCTCGGGCGGTCAGCGCCAGCGAGTAGCTCTGGGTCGTGCCGTAGTCCGAAAACCCAAGGTTTTCTTGATGGACGAGCCGCTCTCGAACCTCGATGCCAAGCTTCGTGGACAAACTCGGGCAGAGCTCATTCGTCTCCACCGCTCGCTGGGCGTCACCACGATCTACGTGACTCACGACCAAGTCGAGGCTCTGACCATGGGGCACCGAATCGCGGTCATGAAAGACGGGCTGTTGCAGCAGTGCGATACCGCCGATGCTGTCTACAACACGCCCGCAAACAAATTTGTCGCTGGATTCATCGGCGCGCCGCCCATGAACTTCTTCGATTCCACGATCGTGGAAGACAAGGGAAGAACTTGGGTGGATACAGGCGATTTCCGGCTTCCTCTCCCCCCCGGCCATCCTGCCGCCTCGCGAGTCGGTCAAGCCGTGACTCTTGGAATTCGGCCCGAGCACTTCTACGACGCCTCGCTCCAAAACCCTGTCTCTAGAACTGAGGACAATGTCATCAAGGCAAAGCTGGATGTTCTTGAGCCGCTCGGCCACGTTTTCACGGCCTACCTTAATATAGGGAACCATCAATTCCTGGCAACCCTCGATGGAGCCTCGAAAATTCAGGAAGGCAACGAGTCCGAGTTTTTAGTAAATCTTGAGGCCTTGCACATCTTCGACAAAGAGACTGAAGCCGCGATACGCTAAGCTAATACGCACAAACAGCTATGCCTTTCAGAGAAACTCTTGATGAGATTGACATCGACATACTTCGGTGCATGCAGACCGATGGTCGGATCACAAATGCGGAGCTTGCGAGAAGAGTCGGCCTTTCTGCCCCTTCGGTTCTGCAACGGGTAAGGAAGCTCGAAGAACTCGGGCTCATTCAAGGGTTCTACGCTCATCTTGATCGAGAAAAGCTTGGCTACGGGATCATGGTTCTCGTGCAAATCGGATTGTCGCTGCACCACGAAAAGGCGATTGAGCAGTTTCGTCGAGCAGTGAAGGCCATGCCGGAAGTCCTGGAGTGTCTTCACACCTCTGGAGACTTTGATTTCCAACTAAAGGTCGTGGCGAGCGACATGCGCGAGTACGAAACAATCGTCACTCAACGAATTTCCCAAATTCGAGGCATCGGAAAGATCCACTCCTGCTTTGTGCTCGGCATGACGAAGTACACAACAGAATTGCCGCTGTAACCGGGGTTGCGGGTGTGTGAAGCTCTCACCGGTACAATGAGGGCATGCAGCTTGGTGATTTTCATTATCCCTTACCGGCAAATGAGCCGGTTCTGAATTACGCTCCAGGAAGCCCCGAGAGAGCGCGACTTCAGGCCGTTTTGAGCGAGTTGAAGGGCCAGACCATGGATATTCCCATGATCATTGGCGGCAAAGAGGTCCGAACCGGCAACACCGTCGATATTCATCCTCCGCATGAACTTGCCCACACCTTGGGTCACTTCCACTTGGGGGGTGCCAGCCATGTGCAAGACGCGGTCGCGGCCGCGCTCCGAGCCAAGCCAGCCTGGGAAGCCATGTCTTGGCAAGATCGAGCTGCCATTTTCCTCAAGGCCGCCGATCTCATCGCCACCAAATACAGGCCCTACATGAACGGAACCACGATGCTAGGGCAAAGCAAAAATGCCTATCAGGCTGAGATTGACGCCGCCTGTGAGCTGATCGACTTTTTGAGGTTCAACGTTCACTTCCTGAGCGAGATTTACAATCACCAGCCCATCAGCGGGCCGGGAATGCACAATCGATTGGAGTGGCGTCCGCTGGAGGGATTTGTTCTCGCCGTCACGCCATTTAACTTCACGGCCATCGGAGGGAACCTCCCCACGAGCGCGGCCCTTTGTGGAAACGTCGTGGTTTGGAAGTGTGCCTACACCCAAGCGTACAGCGCATCGATGTTCATGAAGATCTTGCTGGAGGCCGGCCTTCCCGATGGCGTCATCAACCTTGTCTTTGTGAGCGGGCCCACCGTGGGCGAGATCTGCTTCTCGCATCCCGACTTTGCCGGAGTTCACTTCACTGGATCTACAGGGGTCTTCAACACCATGTGGAAGACGATCAGCGAGAACGTGGGTACCTACCGAAGCTATCCGCGCATCGTGGGCGAGACCGGTGGAAAGGACTTTGTCCTGGCTCATCCCACGGCGGAAGTCGACGTGGTGGCCACGGCGCTCCTCCGAGGCGCCTTCGAGTACCAAGGGCAAAAGTGCTCTGCCGCGTCGCGCGCCTACATCCCGCGATCCATGCGTGATGCGCTGAAGGAAAAGCTCATTGAAGGAATCGAGAGCTTCAAAATGGGGCCGGTCGATGATTTCGGAAACTTTATCAATGCCGTCATCGACGAAAAGAGCTTTGATAACATCGCAAGTTATATTGACGCGGCCATGGCCGACCCATCGTGCGATATCTGGGCGGGCGGAACCTACGACAAGCGCGAAGGGTACTTCGTGAAGCCGACCGTGATCGAAACGAGAAATCCACACAGCCGCACGATGTGCGAGGAGATCTTCGGACCAGTCCTGACGCTCTATGTCTACGAGGATGGAGACTTTGACACGGTTCTCGACGTGATTGACGGCACCTCTCCGTACGCGCTCACCGGAGCGGTCATCTCGCGGGATCGGGCCGCGATCGTAAAGGCAACCGACCGACTGCGATATGCCGCCGGAAACTTTTACGTCAACGACAAGCCCACCGGAGCGGTGGTGGGGCAGCAGCCATTCGGCGGCGCGAGAGGAAGCGGCACGAATGATAAGGCGGGTTCTATGATCAACCTTTTCCGCTGGCTCAGCCCGCGAACAATCAAAGAAACCTTCAATCCTCCGACGGACTATCGATATCCGTTCCTTGCGAAGGACTAAGACGTCACAGCCGCGCCTCCATTTTTTGTGGAGGCGCGGTAACCTGTCCTCTCCATGAAGATCGCCACTTTCAACGCTAATTCCGTTCGGGTACGGTTGCCGATTTTGCTCGATTGGCTCGCGACCAACGAACCCGATGTACTGGCGATTCAGGAAACCAAGTGCGAAGATCACGTGTTTCCTCGCGAAGATTTTGAAGATCTTGGCTATCACGTCACTTGCCATGGGCAAAAAAGCTACAACGGAGTCGCGCTTCTCAGCCGAGAAGCTCCCCTCGCAACCCGCACTGGATTTGGCGATCCTGCCTGGCCCGAAGACTGCCGAATCATCGTGGGGCAATATCGCGACTTTGTGCTCCTCAATACCTATGTCCCGAATGGGACCAAGGTTGGCTCGGACAAATGGGATTACAAGCTTCGCTGGTTAGAACGGATGCACGAGTACCTTCAGGGTCTCATCGCGGGTCCTCTTCCGGTGATCTGGCTCGGGGATATCAATATCGCTCCTACACCCGATGATGTCTACGAGAGCCATCGCCATCTGGGCAACGTCGGACACCATCCGGATGAATTCAAGCGTCTCGCGGCTCTGGTCGAGCTAGGGTTGAAGGATGTCTTCAGGAAGTTCACCGAAGGGCCAGGGCACTACACCTACTGGGATTTCTTCCTGAAGAATGCTCTCGACAGAAAGTTGGGATGGAGAATCGACCACATCTATACCACTCAGGCCCTCACGGATCGCTGTGTGGAATGCATCATCGATACCGAGCCGCGGCGCGCCGAGCGACCCAGCGATCACACGTTTGTGATGGCAACTTTCGACTGAACTATTGCCGTCAAACCTCTGGTCGCTTCCACCGAAGCTGGATCGAAGGGAGGAGCGAATCGTCCTTCTTGATCGGGAGATTTGAATTGGAAAGGAGCATTTGAATCCTTTCTTCGGTTGCCTTGCGAAAAGCCTCGATATCGGCTTCCATCATCTCGCGCTGTTGGTCCATCTCGTCGAGAAGCCGGAGAATGATTTCAACCCCCGCGAGGTTTACACCCATCTCTTGGGTCAGGCGTTGCACCCGGCGGACCCGCTCGATATCTAGATCGCTGTAGAGTCGATTTTTGGCCCCGATTCGGGCCGGTGCCACAAGCCCCAGCCGCTCATATTGGCGCAAAGTCTGCGGATGGATGTTGCAAAGTTTTGCTGCCACTCCGATGAGGTAGAGCGGCGTTTCTCGCCCTGCCGCGCTCACTTCGAAACCTCCGAAGTCTGCAGTTGGCTGAGCACTTCGCGCTCGCGCGGGGTCAATTCAGAAGGAATCGCAATATTTACTTTCACAAGTAGATTTCCAACTTCTCCATTCATCAACGTAATGCCTCTTTTTGCGAGCCGGAATGATTGGCCGCTTTGTGTGCACTCGGGAATGTGCATAGAAACTTTGCCGGATAGGGTTTCTACAGAGATTTCTCCCCCCAGCAACGCCGTAAGGTAGGGAACCGAGACCTCGCTCACGAGATTGTCCCCTTGGCGCGAGAACTTGGGATGCGGAAGTTCTCGGATCGTTACGTAAAGGTCACCCGCCTTGTTGTTGGCTCCGGTGGAGCCTCGTCCAGGAACTCGAAGTTTCTTGCCGGATTGAATCCCCGCTGGAATCTTCACCTCGACCTTTCGTGTAGCTGGCAAGACTCCGTCTCCGCCGCATGTAGGGCAGTTTTCTAGCGTGACATCGCCGCTCCCTTCACACTCGGGGCAGACTTGCGCCATCCCCATGATGCCCCGGATTTGGCCGGTCCCCTTACACATCGAGCACTTTCTTGGGGCTCGCAAGCGCACTTGCCCAGTGGCGTCACACGATTTGCAGGCATCAAAGGCCCGGTAGGAAAGGGTTCGCTTCGTTCCGGTGTGAATCTCGGCGAGAGAAAGCTCTACGTCCAGGTGGATATCCGCAGGCTGAGCCGCGCGACGTCGCTGCTGAGGGGCCGAAGGCTGGCCACCCCCGAAGAACTGCCCGAAAAACGACCCAAAGTCGTTGCTATCAAAGTTAAAGTTGATGTCGGTGGCCGAGGCACCCGCTTGGCCAGCATGTTGCCAGTTATCGCCATACCGGTCGTAGGCCTTGCGCTTCTCCGGGTTGCTCAAAACCTCGTAGGCATCGTTGATCTGCTTGAATTTTGCCTCGGCGGTGGCATCTCCTGGATTCAAGTCAGGGTGATACTTCCGGGCGAGTTTTCGATACGCCGTTTTGATGGCCTTTTCATCGGCCTTCTTAGGTACCCCGAGTAAGTCGTAATAATCAGTCTTCATGATGATGCCACGCTCAATACAATGAGTATAACGCACTCAAGTCCAGAAGAGTTTCGAAGTTTTCCTTGAATATAGGTTGCGTTTTCAAAACCGTAACCGAAGATAAATATCAAGCGTTCTTTCGTCCATGGATATAGAGACCCTGAGACTGCTCGTGCGCCGAACAGAAAACCTTCCAGTTTTTCCCTCGGTGGCACAAGAAGTTCTGCGCATCGCAGAGCTTCCTACCGTGTCGTCAGGCCAAATCGAGCACCTCATTTGCCATGACGCAGGCCTCATGGCAAAG
>CAZBXR010000092.1:0-6971 GCA_964496145.1 uncultured Chthonomonas sp.
ATGCCCTTTTCAGAAACTTCAAGGGTGTTGCCGAGGCTGACGGCAGCAGGAGGCTCGACGGGGTCGATACACAGACTTTCCGTCCAAAGGCCTTTTTTAGAAAAAACGAGATTAAAAATCTGTCCCTCGTACTCTTGGACAGAGAGGTCAAATTCGGCATCGCCAATCGTCGCAGATTGGAGGTTGCGAGCGACTTTCGAAGCAAATTCAAAGTTTGCCGGATGAGGCTGCTTAGTGAAATACATTGAACCTGACTATTTTGGCGAATTCGTATTCACAATTGCGCCCGGCGAACGTACCGGACCAGCGAAATTGGGCAATTTGGCTAGTTTTGGGGGAGGTTCGGGCAAAAAAGACCTCACCCTCGCGATCTGATTTGAGATCACGAGGGTGAGAGGGGTCTGCGAGAGCCTTACGCCGTCCAGATGAACGGATCGGCGTCGGTAAGGGTTCGCGCCTTGTCCCACTGCTCCATCAGATACGGCGGGAGGGCGAACACCGCGTGGTGGAAGTCTGGAACGTAATAGCGGTTCTTCACTCCCCGAGCCGCAAATCGCTTCGCGATTTCTTCGGCGGTGAGGGCAAGCGGATCGTGCTTTTTGCTGGCCAAAACGAATCCCCAAGGCTGGAAGAATGTGGTGACCATGCCGTAATACCCGGCCACGAAATTGAATTCATCCATCTCTTGGAGAGTCTTGATACAGCTGAGCATGCACTCAGGATAGTTCTGGTTCGCGGTTCCGGCTTGGAGGGCAAGAACCCCGTCATCGCCCATCGCTTCTGCGCAAATCTTAAAGTATTCCTTCGTGAAAAGCATCTGCCCTGGGCCTTCCTCGTGCGGGTTCGGAAGGTCGCTGAGAATCACGTCGTAGTTGGCCCCTTTGTTCTCGACAAGCCAAGCACGGGCGTCGGTGTGGAGCAACGTTGTTCGAGGATCTTCGAAGGCGCCTTGGTGCCACTCGGGCATGTGGACCTTCACCATATCGACCAGTTCTTCGTCGATATCTACCATCACTGCCGATTCGACGGTGTTGTGTTTGAGAGCTTCTCGCAGTGTCGCGCCTTCGCCACCGCCGCACACCACGACCCGCTTCGGATTGGGGTGAAGAGTCATGGCAGGTTGACTCATGCACTCGTGGAAAACATGCTCATCCATCAAGGAGGTCTGGATGTTGTAATCCAAGAACAACGATTTTCCAAATCTCGGCACTTCGCAAATTTGGTACGTCTGGAACTGGGTCTTCCCTTCCAGAATCATCTTCGAAACTCGAAACATCCAGATGGCGGCATCTGTATGTGTCTCACTGATAAACATCCCGGTCGCATCACTACTCATGGCCGGGGGATTATGGCACAGGGGGGCACCCTCCCGGGTAGCCTAAAGCCATGCAGATTCGAACTGGGGTCATCCGGTGCAAAAAGCTTTTCCCCTTCACCATCTCTCGAGGGACCAGCACAGAGCACAACAACTTGTTTGTACGGGTGGACTCCGGGGGACATTTTGGGTTGGGCGAATGCGCGCCCCGTACCGGTTTTGCCGACACGCTCGCAGGGATTGCTTCTGACCAGATTCTCGCGATGGCCGAGAAACATGATCTGAGCGCCCTGAGCATTTATGAGACCTACGACTTGGCCAGAGCCCTCGATGTCGATCCTAGCGGCATTTGCGCCCTCGACTCTGCCCTCTGGGACCTCGAAGCCAAAAAAGCCGGCATGCCGCTCTATCGCATGCTCGGGCTGGGCCTACCCAATGTGAGCACGAGCGTCACCATCGGCATCGAGCCGGCCGAAGTGGTTCGGGAGCGGGTCCCGATCTTGCTCGACCTGACGGGGGCCAAGTATCTGAAGGTGAAACTTGGTTCAAAAGAAGGTGAAGAGCATGACCGGGCCATCTACAGCACCGCCCAAGAAATCGCCCGGGCGAGAGGAGTGCAATTGCGCGTGGACGCAAATGGCGGCTGGGACGTTTCTCGCGCTATTCGAACGATGAAGTGGCTTGCGGAGCGCGAGTGCGACTACGTCGAGCAACCCTTGGAGAAGGGACAAGAAACTGACCTGGTTTATCTTTTCGAGGGTCGGCCCCTCCCCATTTTTGTCGATGAGAGCGTGTGGTTTGCCTCGGATGTTCCCGCGGTGGTGCACCATGTCGACGGCGTCAACCTCAAGCTCATGAAGTGCGGTGGCATCACCGAAGCCCTGCGCATCGTGGGTCTTTGCCGCGCTTATGGGTTGCAAACGATGATCGGCTGCATGAGCGAGGGGAGTATCGGCATCGCCCCCGGCGCCGCAATCGGGGCTCTGTTCGATCACATCGACCTCGATAGCCAAACAAACCTGAACCCTGACCCTGCCGAAGGGCTGATCTTGCAAGACGGCATCGTGTTGCCGCCAAGCACGCCGGGACACGGAGCCACTCTCAAACCTGAGTTTGAGCTCTTTGCTTAGAGTTCGCGGTCGGAGGAGTGTCCAGGGAACAGCTTCGCGGTCGGGTCAATGATCTGCTTCGCCTGGCAAACGGCACTTGCGGCCTCGCCCACGCCGGTGGCGATGAGTTTGAGTTTGCCGGGGAACGAGCAAACGTCTCCCACGGAGAACACGCCTGGGATATTCGTGCAATAGTGGTGATCCACGACAATTTGGTTCTTTTCAATCTGCAAGCCCCAATCCTTGAGGGGCCCCAGAGAGCTCTTGAACCCGATATTGACGACCACTGCATCGACAGGAAGCTCTTCGGTCTCCTTCGACTGAGAATTCTCGAGCACAACCCCGGACAGCTTTCCGTTGCCCTGAAGCTCCTTCACAACGCTCCAAAGTTTGAAAGGAACGTCGAGAGCCCGGACCTTTTCGACCGTATCTTCGTGGGCCCGAAACTGGTCTCGGCGGTGAACAATCGTGACGCTCTCCGCAACCTCGTGGAGGCTCAACGCCCAATCAAATGCGCTGTCTCCGCCCCCCACGATGGCAAGGCGTTTCCCACGGAAGACTTCTCGCTGGCGAACGCCGTAAAACACGCACTCCTTGTCCGCGAATTCCTCTTCGCGCTCGACGCCCATTTTTGTGGGGGAGAAGCTTCCGTTTCCGGCCGCGATAATGATCGTCTTCGTGGGCAGAACTTTTCCGCTCGCGGTGGTGATGACGAAATCACCTACCGATCCTTCGAGAACCTCGGCGGTTTCGCCCAGTTGGAGTTCTGGGTCAAATTGGGTGCCCTGAGCAATCAGCTCAGCGGCAAGGTCCTTTGCGAGGACCTTCGGGAATCCCGGCATGTCGTAGACGTACTTTTCAGGATAAAGAGCCGTCAGTTGTCCGCCCAACTCTGGCAGACTATCGATGATCCTTACGGACATCCCGCGCAACCCTGCATAGAAGCTCCCAAAGAGGCCCACGGGGCCTCCACCCACGATCGTGATGTCTACCTGCGGATAACTTGACATTCTTGGGATGATTGTACCGGGGGAGAATGGAGAGCCTCACTCCATGGATAACAAGCGGAGGCTTGCATCCTCTACACTCTTTTTGGAGTAACAATAGTCAAATGCATATGAAAGCATCTTGGAAGAGTCTGGCCCTTCTCGTTTCCTTGGGGATGGCGGCAACGGCGTTTTCCCAATCTGCGGAGGACCCTTATGTAGCTCTTGCAAAGGGGCCTCTATACGTTCATCCTTCGGCGAAGGAGAAAGTAAACGTAGCGGAGATTACGAATCTTGCAAAGAAGCTCGAGCCCACCAAGTTGAAGGTGCTCGTCGTTCCAAGCCTCGGGGCCAAGTGGCGCGATAAGAAGGGCAACGAGATGCGTGGGTCGTATGCAAAACACACTTTTGAGAAAACCCTCACCCTGAAAAATGGAATTCTCATCGTGTTCACCAAGTCGGGAATCACCGGCTATTCAGATATCTTGAAGCCAGACGATCTGGCTCCGATTATCAATGAATCGCGGTCGCGAGTGGACATGAACAACTTCACACCCGCGATCACCTGGCTCGCCCAATCGATTTACGACAGAAAGGCCGAAGCAAAGACGACGAAAACCGTGACGACAGGTGGACTCATCGCCATCGCGGGCGTCGGTTTGGGTGCTGCGGGTCTGGCGATTTTTGCCGCTCGGGCCGCCAAGATGAAAGCGGCCAAGGGAAGATTGCTGAAAGAGAAAGATCGGGTACTCGAAGAGCTTTCTTATCTCGATGCATACCAAGATCTTTTGCCCACGCCCGAGGCCCGAACTACGGTTCGAACCTATCGCGAACGCGCTGCCGATCTTTACCAAGAAGGCACGATGCAGGAAGCGAACGCGAAGCGGCCAGAAGAGCTTGACCGCGTCCAAGAGATCTATCGCTCGGCCCTCGCCGAAGCGTCGCGAGGCCGTCCAGTGATCGATTCTTCGACTTCTGGAACCTCCATCGCGATGCTCGCTCCCCCGGTGATGACCCAAGAGGAACGGGCTCAGTGGAGACCGAATGAGCGGGCACCGATTTTTGAACCGGTGAGCGGCGCGTGCTACTTCTGCTCGAGGCCGGATCAGGGAGATGCCTCACCGCTGGAAATGGTGCTGGACGGCAAAAGACGGACGGTCATGATTTGCCCCACCTGCGCTCAAGAGGCTCGATCAGGAAGTGAACCGCGTGTCCGAGGTCAATACAATCGCGGGCAGTTTGTCCCCTGGTACATGACTCCGGGCTACAACCCCCATTCGATGTACGGTTCGGGGAGTTTTGTATGGGACATGATGGCCATGTCCGCGATGATGCACATGTTCAACCCATTTGGGCACGTCAGCCATATTCATGGGTACTACGGTTCCCACGGATTCTCCGGAAGCGACCTCTCTGGCATGGGCTGGGATGACCCGAGCGGTCTCGGAGCAGATAATATCCTGAACGATGCCGGGGACTTTGGAGGCTCTGACTTTGGTGGCTTCGATGGAGGCGGCGGAGACTTCGGTGGAGGAGACTTTGGCGGCGGCGGCGATTTTGGTGGCGGCGATTTCTAGCCTTTGAGTCTTCCTGCGGAAGTGAAAAAGCGAGGGGCACCTTTCGGTGCCCCTCGCTTTTTTGATTCAAAGTCTTGGCTTAGCTGATCTGAGCCAGAACGTCCTTCAGAGACTGGGCTGACTTGTGAAGCAGCTCTCGCTCGGCATCGGTGACCGATGGTTCGAGAATCTGAACGACTCCGTTTCGTCCGACCACAGTCGGGAGCGAAAGGGAGATCTCGCTGATTCCAAGGGCACCGGTTTGAAGAGCCGAGACCGGCAAAATCTTGCCATTGTCGAGGGCCATGGCGTTGACAACTTCCATGATGGACACGCCCACGGCGCGGCCGGCTCCACCCTTGAGGCGGATGACCTCTGCCCCAGACTTCTTGGTGAAGTCGAAGATGCCTTCAGCCACCGATTGGGAGTACCCAGGGACTGAGCTGAGGGCTACACCACCGATGGTCGCGGAGCTCCAGATGGGAACCATGGAATCGCCATGCTCGCCCAAAATCAGAGCCTTGATATCGGTTGGGCTTGTCTTGAAGTGGTCTGCCAGGAGCGATCGGAATCGGCAAGTATCCAAAACCGTACCAAGACCCAAAACTTGCTTCGAAGGAACGATTCCGGCGTCGACGGCGAGTTGCGTGAGGATGTCTACCGGGTTTGAAACCACGAGGATCGTGGCCCCTGGGTTCAACTTGCATCCCTTGACCGATTCGAGGATCTGCTTGAACAGAACCACGTTTCGGTTCACGAGTTCGAGCCGACTTTCGTCTGGCTTTCGTCGGAGGCCGGCGGTGATGACTACGCAGTCGCTACCATTGACAACGTCGTAGTTGCCGCTGGTGATGATCTGGTTAGCCGTGAGCGCGCTACCGTGACGGAGGTCGAGGGCCTCCCCCGCAGCCATGTCTTCGTTGGCGTCAACGAGAGCGATTTCACGAACGATTCCGGTGAGTTGGAGAGCGAAAGCGGCATCGGAACCTACGCGACCGCCACCGCCAATGATAGAAACTTTCATAAGAGGAAAAGGGGCTAGGTATTCCTAGCTTCTAAAAGTAATTATGGCACTTTTGAACCTGATAACGCTCTACTGGAGGTCCCAAAGGTAGGTAGCGAGGTCGCGAATCGTGCCACCCTCTGTCCCTTGAACGGCGCAGCCCTGAGAAAGGTCTCTCGGCGTGAGCAGTTTCACGTGACCGTCGGTGTAAGCCACCGTCATGCGTCCGTTGTGCCAGGGCCAAGTTCCGCCGTAGCTAAACTCGTCCAGGCTGTTCCGCGGAATCCATCCGACCAATAACGCATTCTGGAGGGTGTCCAGGTCGGGTGTGACCGCAGTGACTCTTCCGAAACCGGATTGAATATTGCGGCATGGCGGCTGTACGAGATAGCGGCCACCCCCTCGCGGAGACGAATTTCGCACCTCCCAAACCGAATCCACAAACAAAATCGTGGTGGAGGGCTCGGCAAGGCCCGAAGTGGGTACGGGTTCGGGAACGAGTTGGTTGATGCCTCGCGCTACCAAAGGCGAGAGGAAAACGCCGTTGTAACCGATATTCGTCCGCTGGGCTAAAACGTAGTTTCTCGATTCGGGATCGGCCAACGAAAGGTCGGCGTTAAAGACCTTTTCTGCGCTGGGGCGAACCGCCTTGTCTTCAGGGCAGACGAAAGAAGCGTATCCCTTCGTATACGACTGCAGAAGCTGAGGCCACTTTCGATCGAGGACTGGGTCTGCCTTGGAAACGGACTGGTACGAACTGGGAACAAACTTGTCGTCGTAGTCGCCTGTGTACAACGTTTGGGCTTTGGCAGCGTTTCCGAACCTGCTCGCGCATACCCCCGCATTCGCGGCTTGGCGTGCCGATTTGAAAACGGGAAACAGGATGGCGCTCATGATTGCGATGATCGCAATCACAACTAATATTTCTATGAGAGTAGCGGCACGATTGACCCTCATGTAACCCATTCTCCCGAAAGAGAAACTTAGTTTATCAACTTTTTG
>CAZBXR010000093.1:0-6844 GCA_964496145.1 uncultured Chthonomonas sp.
AGAGGGGAGTTGGAATTCATTTCTCGATGAGAAACCTTGGGGACCTATCGATCGTGCCGGTTTGGCTCAATCCGCATCACACCGTGATGGCGGCGAAGCTCCTCATGTCTGGATTTAACGTCCGCGCCATCGGAATCATGGAAGGGCGCCTTCTCCTGGGAGTGGTCACGAAGGATCAGCTTGCCGGGGTTCCGGATGAAGCACCTCTTGAGAGCATCATGCAGGTGCCGCCGATCATGCTCGACAAGTCGGTGACCATGCACAAGGCGGCTGAAAAGCTCGCCGAGGCGGGTTCAGAACTTGCCGCGATCTTCGAAAATGACTCCTTTGCCGGGCTGATCACGGCAGGAATGTTGCTCCGCCACCTGCTGCGCCCATGGGATGCGCGCACCGGCCTTGGGTCGGGTGAACGGCTGCGAGAATGGGGTGTGGACATGCTCAAAGATGGCCGCGAAATCTCGATCTTGTTCCTCGACCTCAACGATTTTAAGAAATACAACAAAGAGCACGGCCACCCATTTGGCGACAAGGTTTTGCGGCGCGTGGCAAACTTTCTGAAGGATTGCACCGATCCGAAGCGCGACCTTCTAGTTCGCTACGGGGGCGATGAATTCGCCGTCGGGACGCTTCGGACTCGGGAAGAAGCCGAGGAACTCGGAAGGGTCATTCTCGAACGGGCCGAGGCCGAGTTGTTCGATGAAGCCCAGAGGCCCATCACGTTTTGCATCGGGGTGAGCGGAGGGCGAAGGTCAATTTTGCGAGATGGTCTCCACCCGGATGCCACGTATGACGACCTCGTGACGGCCGCGAGCAAAGCCGCTCTCGCCGCGAAGGAAGAGCTCAAAGCACGGCGTCGCTTCCAGAGCCCGCCCGAGCCCTATGAAGTCGATCTTGAAGGTCGGCGCTAAATCTTCGCTGGTTTTGGCGTAGAGTATCGATATGAACTCTCCAACCGAGCAAGCGCGCCAGGCACTTGAAAAACTCTACAGTGCCGATCCCGAGGATACGCAGAAGCGCGAGTCTCTTTTGGCGGTGCTCGACGAGCAGATTTCCGCTCTTAGCAAGCAGTCCACCCAGCTTCAAGAAGAAATCGTAAGCTACCAAGAGACTTACAAGAAGCTCACATCTCCCGCAAATCGAATTGGGATCTTGTTGGAGGTCCTCGACGAGGATCGAGTCATCGTGTTGGGGGGCGATCAAGATTTTGTGTGCGCAGTGGACCCCAACGTGCCTGCGGCAGAACTCCAGCCAGGAACTCGGGTGATGCTCAGCGAGGCATTTTCGGTGGTCGGCGTGCTGGCACCGCCCGATCATGGCCCCATTGTCACCGTGCTCGAGGTGATGCCCGAAGGACGTCTGCGGGTAGGGGTAGAGGGCCCGGGCCAGGTAAGCCGAACGCTCCGGCGTGTTCCCTCGCTCATGGAAACTCAGATTTTGGTCGGGGACCAAGTGCGGACCGACCCTGCGGGGAGACTCGTTCTAGCCACGGTCGCCACAAAAGAAACCACGGAGTACTTCTTGGAGGAGATTCCAGAGACTCCATGGTCCGCGGTAGGCGGTCAAGCCGAAGCGCTCCGGGTCATCCAAGAGTCGATCGAGGCCCCGCTTCTGCACTCGGAAGTGTTCGAGAAGTTTGGAAAGAAGCCGGTGAAGGGCATTCTGCTTTACGGCCCTCCAGGATGCGGGAAAACTTTGATCGGCCGAGCGGTGGCGTCCAACTTGTCTCGCCAGCTCAGCGATCGAGAGGGACGACCCGTGAAGGAGTGTTTCCTCCACATCAGCGGCCCGAAAGTCCTCAACATGTGGTTGGGCGAGACCGAACGCATGGTCCGCGAGATTTTTGCCACGGCCCGGAAACGTGCGGAGCAAGGGCACCTTGTCGTGATTTTTCTCGACGAGGCAGAGTCGATTTTGCGAACTCGATCGAGCGGGCGATGGCTCAACATAAGCAACACCGTGGTTCCTCAGTTCTGCGCGGAGCTTGATGGTGTCGTCGGACTGAAGAACGTCATTTTGATTCTTACATCGAATCGACCGGACTACATCGACCCCGCGATCCTTCGGCCAGAAAGGATCGACCGGAAGGTGAAAGTGCAGCGACCCGACCGAGAAGGGACCCGCGATATCCTTTCGCTTTACATCACCCCACAACTGCCCCTTGACCCCGCCCTTGTCGCCGAGTTTCGCGGAGAGGCGGACTGCGCAAGGCGCGAATTGGTCGAGAAAACCCTCGATTACGTGTGGCGCGAAGACCAATCCTCCAAGTTTTTGGAATTGGCGATGAAGAATGGTTCTACCAAGACCTTGTACCAACGAGACCTGGTGAGCGGGGCTCTCTTGCGCTCGATCGTGGATCGTGCGAAGGAGATCGCAATTCGCCGAGCCCTTGCCGACCTGAAGGGAGATCATGGGCTCCGGGTGCAAGACTTTACCGACGCCGCCGATGCCGAGTTTCGTGAGAATGAGATTTTTCCGAAGTCAGACCAGATGGAAGATTGGCTCAAGCTTCTTGACGTGGAACCAGAGGCCGTGGCCAAGGTGAGACCGATTGATGACAGCCGGCCATTGGGATTTGCGCAAAAAGCGATCATTTGACGCCCCTGGCGGATACACTAGAGACACATTATGTGTGGAATAGCAGGCTATGTCGGCGCGAAGAACGCGGTGGAAGTGGTTTTTGACCAACTCAAGAGGCTCGAATATCGAGGCTATGACTCGGCGGGGATTGCCTGCCTAGAGTCAGGCGCGATCAAGGTCTACAAAAGAGCCGGCAAGTTGGCCGAACTCGGGAAGATTCTGCCCGATATGCCAGCCGATGCTCACATGGCCATCGCCCACTCTCGTTGGGCCACCCACGGGGCGCCGACGAATGAGAACGCGCACCCTCACTTTGATCAGTTTGAGCAGATTGCGATCATTCACAACGGCATCATTGAAAACTATCTTGAGCTGAAGGATGAACTGGTCGCTCAAGGCCACCACTTCTTAAGCGAGACAGACACCGAGGTGGCTGCCCACGTGATCGGACGAGAGTACGCAACGGGAGTCTCCTTAGAAGAGGCCGTGCGACGCACCGCAAAAAAGATTCGGGGTGCATTTGCTCTTGTGGTGGTCAGCCGGTCCGAACCGGGAAAGATTGTTTGTGCGCGCAATGCGTCCCCGCTTGTCATAGGGTTGGGGGACAAAGAGAACATGCTCGCGAGCGATATCCCGGCTCTCTTGCCTTACACTCGTGACATTCTTATTCTCGATGATGATCGAGTCGCAATCCTGACGCCAGAGGGGGTCATGGTCACCGACTACAACGGCGTCGAGCAGCCTTATGTCCCTTCGAAGATCGAATGGGATGTCGCGGCGGCGGAGAAGGGCGGATACGAGCACTTCATGCTGAAGGAGATCCACGAGCAGCCAACAGTGATCCGCCAATGCCTGTCCGGACGGGTGGACGAGAGAAACCTCGTGAGCCTTGATAAGGTCTTCAGCGAGGGCGTCTGGAACGAGATTGACCGAATCAATATTATCGCGTGCGGCACCAGTTACCACGCGGGCTTGATGGCGAAGTATCTCTTTGAGAATCTCCTCCGCCTGCCGACGGATGTCTTTTATAGCAGCGAGTTTCGGTACGGCGACCCCGTGCTTTCGAACAAGAGTCTGGCGATTTTCATCTCGCAATCGGGTGAAACGGCCGACAGCCTTGCTGCCCTCAAGCTTTGTAAGGACCGGAGAATCCGAACTCTTGGCATAGTGAACGTGATCGGCAGTAGCATCGCCCGCGAATGTGACCGAACGATCTTTACTCAGGCTGGCCCCGAAATCAGCGTGGCGAGCACCAAGGCGTATACCGCCCAAGTGATCGCTCTCATTCTTCTGGTGCTCCATGTGGCTCAAGTGAAGGAGATGCCAGGCATTCGGGTGGAGCGTGTGGTTGCCGAACTGAAGCGACTGCCCGAGCTCGCCGAAAAGGTTTTGCTCATCGAGGACCAAGTGATCGAATTGGCAAACGCGGCGGCGGACGCAAGGCTGTTTTTCTTCTTGGGTCGAGGGGCCGATGCCTATGTCTCTCTCGAATCCGCGCTGAAATTGAAGGAGATCGCCTACGTGCCCACACAAGAATCTCCGGCGGGAGAAATGAAGCACGGGCCGTTGGCATTGGTGGAGGACGGGGTCTTCGCCGTGTTCGGTGCGACTGAGGTGAACCTTCGGGACAAACTCGTGTCTAACATGATGGAGTTCAAGGCAAGAGGAGGTCGAGTGGTGGTGGTGACCACCGAAGAAGATGAAATCACCCCGGGAGTTGCAGAATTCACTCTGAAAATCCCTTCGACCGACCAATCATATTTGAGTGCGTTGCTCTCCATCATCCCGATGCAACTGCTGGCGTACCACCTTGCAAAGATAAGAGGCTTAGAAATTGATCAACCTCGGAACCTTGCAAAGTCGGTTACAGTCGAGTAATGCACAGAAGAAATCGGATTCCTGGCAAGAATTCCTAATAGACCTTAACAAGGGTGCTTGGTATACTGAGTAGACCCATTGCGGGGCTATTTTGAGTTCTTGTCGAACGTGAGAAGGGAGTTTTCGTGGTTGAACCCACACTAGAGGTTGAAAATGCGTCAATGAAGGCCGAACAATTGCCAAAGGCAGAAGCCGTGGCATCCGGCCGAGTTGCGTGTTGTGCCGATATCCAACCTGCGGTGGTTCGCTATGCGATCGCAAAACGAGCCGTCGATATTGTCGGTGCCACGCTCTTTCTGCTCATCTTCGCCCCGGTTTTCGTCATTCTCGCATTGCTCGTGGCGCTCACCTCTCCGGGTCCCATTTTCTACAAGTCCACCCGCGTGGGCCTCTGCGGCAAAACCTTTGCCTTCATCAAGTTTCGATCGATGCGAGTGGACGCCGATAAGATCCTGGCGGAGCTTCAGGCTCAGAATGAAAAAGATGGGCCCATTTTCAAGATCAAGAACGATCCACGGATTACCCCGATCGGGCGAATTCTGCGGAAGTACAGCTTAGATGAGCTTCCACAGTTTCTAAGCGTGCTTACCGGAGAGATGTCTCTCGTCGGTCCCCGGCCACCCTTGGTGCACGAGGTGGAACAGTACGACGCGAAGACCAAAGAGCGACTTCGCGTGAAACCGGGCATTACATGCTACTGGCAAATCATGGGTCGATCCAACCTTTCGTTTGAAGAGTGGATGGACCTAGACCGGAAGTACATCGAAGAAATGACTTTCTGGAGAGATTTTGCCATCATGCTCAAGACCCCGGCGGCAGTTTTGCGCGGCGACGGCGCCTACTAAGAGCGTCGCAGGATCTTCGGGAGCCCGAGCGTCCAGCGCATCGTGAATGCGAGCACCGTTGAGATCGTTCCCACGAAGATCCCCAAGTGCTTTTGCCTCAATCGGCGCATGATGACCCAGCTCTCAGGAGAGTATTCCGAGGTCATGCGCCACCAGAGGGTTTTGCCTAGCGATCCTTTTCGTTGCCGATTGAAACCTCGTTGGTTGATCACGACCGCATGGGGGCACACTCGAATCTCCCAGCCTTTCTTTCGCAATTGAAGCCAGAAATCATGATCCGCCGCGTACTGAGGAAACCGAACTGGGTCAAAAGAGGCATCTTGGAACGCCTCAACGGGGATCAGCACCCCTTGGCCGCCGATGAGATCGGTTGGAAACGGGGGAAGATTTTCACGATGGGCGAAATCCGGCCAACGTCGTGAGATTTTGCCGTACAAAAGAAATCCTAGACTCTGCTGATCGGTATAGAGCGTCTCTTTGGGCTCCCCTGTCGGCGAGGCCACGTACGCGGGGGAGGCAGCCACCTTCTTTGCCTGTCCATTTGCCTCTTGAAGGAGCACGTTCAGGGTTCCAGGCCCGAGCACCGTGTCTGCGTTGCAAAGAAGAATAAACGCGGGCTGGAGGGAGAGGGCCTCATGAAGGGCCGCGATAACTTGGCCGGTCCAAAACTCTTTCGGGTCTACCCGGACCTCTCGCGCTCCCTGCAGAATCTCTTCGGAAAGTGGATCGCCCGCATTGCCGATCACAATCTCGATGGACTCCCCTTGGGCGCGGAGGCTTACGATACAATCTCGTATCAGAGATGGTTCGTTGAAGGTCGGTATGACGGCGACGACGTTCGTCATGGCAAATTTAGAAAGACTCGGAGTCGGATATGATTATGAACCTTCAGTCTTCCGATCATTGAAGTTAGGCTGCGAATTCGTTGAATATGCAAGGTAGCACTTCCCATTCGGTGACAACCTCTGAAATTTGTGGATTTCAGATGGTTTGTTTGTCGTTTGAAGAAGTCCTCGAGACCTTCCTCGATTGCCTTCGCTCAGGGAAGGGAGGTTGGGTCGTCACATTGAACCTAGAAATTCTTTCGCTGTGCCGCCTCGACCCCGCTTACCGCTCGATGATCGGCTCCGCCGACTACGTTCTCGCCGACGGGATGCCCTTTGTTTGGGCGAGCCGTGTGAAAAAGGGCGTAAAAGCCATTCCAGAACGGACCACGGGGAGTGACCTATCGGGCGAACTCATCCGAAGGTTTGATCGCAAGAAAATTGCGATCATCGGGGGCGAGAGCCCTCCCCAGGCTTTGAAGGTCCTGGCCGTAGAGGATTCTGAAGAAGTTTTCATCTACGATGGGATCGTGGATATGTCCGACGAGGGGATTGGGCGGCTCATTGACGATGTCAAACGGCATGGAGCCACTCTCATTTTCGTGGCTCTCGGGGTTCCAAAACAAGACAAAGTCGCAACGGCATTTCGAGCGGCGTTGCCTGATGCCCTCATTTTGGGCGTCGGAGGAACGTTCGAATTGATCGGGGGGATGAAGATTC
>CAZBXR010000094.1:0-6372 GCA_964496145.1 uncultured Chthonomonas sp.
AATGAACATCGAGAATCCGAATGCCATGATGATGGAGGTAGGGCTGGTGATGGGCGGAACCTTGAGTTGCGCGCTCACATACTGCACTGCCAGCGAACCGAGCGCGATCCCGGCGATACCCCCTAGCAAACAGATGACTACGCTTTCAAGCAGGAATTGACCGAGGATCACCTGCCGGGGCGCCCCGAGCGCTTTGCGGAGTCCAATCTCACGAGTCCGCTCCGTGACGCTGACCAGCATGATGTTCATGATGCCGATGCCACCCACCAAAAGGCTGACACTCGCGATGCCCGCGAGAAGCAGGCTCAAAAGCTGACTCTGGGTCTTGATTTGCTCGAGCATTTCGCCTTGGTTGAAAACTCGAAACTGGGCGTCCCCCGCCGCAGATTTCCGCTTTTTATAAAGCGTTTCTTCGATCTGCGACTGAGTGAGGGTCATCAATTCCTCATTGCGCGTTTGGATGGAAATTTGGTCCAGGGTGGTTTTCCCCATGAGCCGCTTTTGGGCGGTTTTGAGCGGAATGTAGATTTGATCATCGGGATTCATCATCCCGCTGCCACCCTTGTAGGTAATCGCTCCAAGGACCTCGTAATTCTGGCCCTTGATCTTGATTGTGGCGCCCACGCAGTTCTCCCCTGCGAAGAGTTGATCGTAGACTTGATAGCCCAAGATAGCCACTTGGCGAGTCATGGCATCATCTTCCGCCGTAAACCACTTCCCGTGAATGAGCTTGGTCGCGTTTCGGATAATCGCCATCTGAGGTTCGACCCCCATGATCGTGGTTTGTGCCGAACGATTCCCAAATTTGACGGTAGCCCCTTGGCGGACTGCCCCTGAGATCAAGTCAATGAGGGGCACGTTTCGCTTCAGGTCTTCGATGTCTTCTTCGCGCAGACTGGCATTGGCCGAGCCCATGGATGTAGACCCGCGACGCCAATCCGGCATCACGGTGATCATGTTTGAGCCCATCTGAGAGATGTTTTCGAGGGACTTTTTCTTCGTCCCCTCTCCAATGCCGACCATCGCGATCACGGAGCCAACCCCGATCACAACCCCCAGCATCGTGAGTGCTGAACGAAGTTTGTTCGCGAAAATGGCCTCTACGGCAGTTCCTAGGCTCTCAAACATTCCCATGGCTGTTGTTTCCCTTTAGCGACTTCCGCCGCCTCCGCCTCCGCCACCAGCGCGGCTGCCACCTGCACCCCCGCCGCCACCGCCGCCGGCGCCAGATCGACTTCCACCCATCCCGGCGGGTCGTCCTCCAGCGAGGCCACCGCCAGCCTGGGCTTCTTCCATCCGCTTTTGAATGTCTCTCAGCTCGGCAAGGTTGATCTCGGCGACGACACCTTCATCGCCTACGGCGAGCCCTTTCAGGACTTCAGTTCCCGTGTTGCCCGATTGTCCGAGCTCTACCTTTCGCTTTTCCGGGGGACCCTTTGCATTCTTGACACGGACAAAGGTGTCTTTCCCTTCTCGTTGCACGGCTTGCTGAGGCACGAGCACTACGTCGTCTTTTTCGAGGGTTAAGAATTCACAGGTAGCGGTCATGCCAGGCATGAGCGGAACTTTGCCGTCTCCGAGAACTTCAACACGAACCTTGATCGCCGTGATGTTGTTCGCGGTTTGGGCCGCAGGGTTCACACGCTCGACTTTGCCCTTCAAAGGCTTGCCCGGAAACGCTTCAAGGAGAACCTCTACGTTTTGCCCGGCCGTCACTTGCGCAATGTCGGCTTCGTCGACCAGACACTCCACAAACATTCTTGTGGTGTCAGAAATTTGAACAAGGCTTGTCCCTTGGCTAAAAGTGCTCGTTCCAGGCGGGATGATGGTGCCCTCCTCAAGATATTTGAGGGTCACAACACCATCGCGCGGCGCCACCACGGTGGTGGAGTCCAACTGGACCTTGGCGTTCTTTACCGCGACCTTGCTTCGAACTGAGCTCGCGGTGGCCGTCTGCACATCGGCTTGGCGCGATTGAACCGAGAGTCGGCCGGATTTGGCGCGCTCTAGATCCACCTTCGCGCTGTCGTAGGCGAGTTTCGCCTCAATATAGTTTCGTTGCGCCACAGAAATCTGAACCTGGTTCTGCTTTGCGCGTTGCAGATCGGCTTCCGCTCGCTTGACGGCTTCTTCTTGAATTCTAACTCTGCTTTGGAGGTCCCCTTCGATCGAGTTTGCTCGTGTTTGGGCAACCTCATACGCCGCGTTTGCGGCGGCGGCAGAAGAGCGCGACCGCTCGAGGGCGGTTCGGCTCACGATCCCCTTTTCGAACAGAGACTCTTGTCTCGAAAGATCGTTGTTGGCGGCATCCATTTCGGCCCGAGCCCTGGAGAGCGCGGTGGTGGCTTCCGCTCGCAACTGAGGGACGGTCACAGCCTTGAGCTGATCCAAAGAAGCTTTTGCTGAGCGTAAAGCGGCCTCGCTCGATACGAGTTCACTCTTCGAGAGCTGAGGCTGAACACCCGCAAGCTCTTTCAGACGTTCCATACGAACACGAGCTGTTTCGAGGTTGATCTCGGCATCGCGAAGACTTGTCTGGTTGTTCGAGGATTCCAACTGCGCGTTCGACTTGGCTTGAGAAATCCGAGCGCCTGCGCTTTGTAAATCTGCGGAAGCTTGGTCGAAAGCCGCTTGCGTGTCCGAAGGATCAATGCGAGCGATCACTTGACCTTGGCGAACCTTGGCTCCTTCCTGAACGAGCAACTCTTGGACAATTCCGCCCGCCTTCGATTTGACATCCACAGATGTCAGCGCCACCAGCTGGCCGGTAGCCGTAATCGATTGTCGCAAACTTCCTTTGCTGACTTTCTCATACCGAAACTCTATTTCTGGTGCGCTTGGTTTCCGGCCGAAGGCCATCCAGCCCCCGCCCAAAACCACGACACCGACGATAGGAATCCAAAACTTCTTCATGCTTTTTCTTTATTCGCCCCGGAGCGGTTGTCCCGTCACCAGCTTGAGGCGAGATTCTGCGATGCGGAGGTCGAAAAACGTCTCCACTCGATTTGATTCCGCCGTGACCAGACTCACCTGAGCCGTCAGGACCTCGAGCAAGGTCCCTGCCCCAAGCCTCTGGGCCTCGATTGCCGCGTCGTAGTTCACTCTCGCAGCTTCATACGCTGCGTCGGCCACGGACATCCTCAATCGAGCCTGCACCAAATCTGTATACGCCGATTCGATCTCAGATCTCGCATCGCGTTCACTTTGACCATATCTCGCTTCCGCTGCCATCAGGGTCGCGCGCCGTGCACGAACCGCTTCTTTTGATCTCCGGCCATCGAATAAGGGGATGGTTGCCTCAAAAACGAGTTGCCCGCGATTCGATACATCGTCCCCAAAGGTTCGATTTGCCGTTGCGTCCAAACTCATTTGAACTCCAGCATCCAACTCGGCGAGCCGGACATTGAAGCGCGAGCCTTCCACCTGTTTTCGTTGACTGGAAAGGTCTGGCCTTGTCGCCAGACCTTTGGCGATGACGTCTTGGAGCGGGGGAAGTTCAGTGGTATCCCAACTTTTTTCCACCGGGGCAAGAGCGGGGAAGAGCGATTTCTCGTCCCACCCTACCGTAGCCTTGAGAGTTGCCTTCGTCGTGTAGGTCCTTGCTTGCGAGGTCAGTTTCGTGACCTCAGAGTTCAAAAAGTCGGCCCTCGCTTGCAAAATGTCTTTTTTTGCAGAGTCGCCCACTTCTACCCGTAGTTCTGTTTGTTCAAGAATTGTTTTGGCTCTCGCCGCTTGTGCCTCTTGAACCAAGAGCAACTCTTGGGCGCGCAGTGCCTCGTAGAAATCTCGCTCGACGGCAAAGAGGACTCCGCGGACGGTGTCGAGCGCGCTGAATTGCTCGGAATCGAGAGACCGGCTGGCAATCTTTAAGTTGAGGGAACGTGCCCCCGAGTCCCAAAGTCGCCACGATGCCGTAATGTCGGCGACCGCCGAACGATTGTTAAGGCGTTGGGATCCGCCTCCTACACCCGTGTACAGGTTCGTTCTGCCGGTTGAATATTGATACCGAGGCGTCAAAGTCGGCAAGAATCCTGCGGCCGCGATGTTTTTGTTGGCCTTCGCGGCTTCCAATTGAGCGACAGCGGCAAGTGCCTGGCCATTTCTGGCTTTTGCGAGAGAAATAGCTTCGTCTAGGGAAAGGGAGGAAGACGGTACGTTATCGGCAAAGGATACGTTGGCAAGGATGAGGGCGAGAACCCATGCTCCGCATCCCCGCACATTCGGGCTGAACATAGTAGCCATCATACCGGCGATTCTCTTTAGAAGGGCCAGAGGACCTAGGGAGTCTGTGCGACTTTTTGCGCTTTTTTCACCGCGTGGAACACCATAGCGAGGCCAACGATGGAAAAGACCAGTGCCATGACCTGCGCCTCGGTGATCCATGTGCCGGGGATCCGAGTTGAACTGGCAAGACCCTCTTGAACTTCAGCGCGAGTCCCTGCCCTGAAGAACTCATAGATGAACCGACCGAGTCCGAGAAAAGCGAAGGAAAGGCCGATGGTGTAGCCAGGCCAGGTCCATTTGTCTCGCGAGAGCCTCACGACCAGCAACGCAAAGATGGCATCCAAAGCAAGCTCAAGGAGTTGGGCGGGCAAATGACTGTGGGTGTGACCGTGGGGCCGCACTCCAATCCAAGATTCAGTGGCGACTCCGAAGCAACATCCGTTCAAAAAACAAGCAAGCCGTCCCACAGCGTTCGCGGCCAAAACTGAAACACCCAAGCCGTCCATCGCGGTCCATGCCGAAGTTTTGCGGACTTTGCAGACAATAAGGAGCGCCAGGGCACCAAAAATGAACCCTCCAAAGCTCGTAAGGCCATCGAATTGAATGGACCAAAGCTCTTTCGGGTGGGTGGAATAGTAGGACCACTCCTGCGCGATGAAGGCGATTCGCGCCCCGAAGATTCCCGCTAAGATGCTCCAGAAAAGGACGTCCGTTATCGTATCTGGCGTGAGATTATAGAGCGAAGCTCGTTTGCGCGCGACATAAAAGCCGAGGGCGAAGGCCAAAACCATCACGAGGCCGAATGAGCCAACCTTAAAACTTCCAATGCGAAAGAGCTCGGGAAACATACTGGGTTCCCCGCAGTATACAGTCACCCTGTCCGTCGAAATTTTCTTAACATAAACCGAGTTCTGCAGAGATTGATGCTGGTTCTTTCATCAAATTTTTAGCAAAGGATGATCTTCAGGTACAATCGCAAAACTCAAATCCCCCATTTCTTTCAATCATGATGACAACTGACGACCAGAATATGTCCGTAACGGACGAGCCGACTCCCGCGCCAGCCGCTGAAACGGTAGCTGTGGCAGAAAAAGCTCCCGCCGTTGCAGACTCGACCAGTCCTGCTAGCAAGCCTAGCCCGACCGCATCCGAATCCGCCGTTTCGGATGAAGACCTTTTCGCCGCTGCTATGGCCGAGCTTGATGGAAGCTCGCAACCAGGCCAAGACACCTACCGCAAGCTCAACAAGGGCGACCGAATCGAAGCGACCGTTATCCAGGTCGAGCGAGATCGAGTCTTTGTGGACCTCGGTACCAAGACTGAAGGTGTCGTACCTCTAGGCGAACTGTCTGTTGAGCCTCTCGAAACTGCCGAAGGCCACGTCGCGGTCGGTGACAAGATACAAGTCATCGTCATCAAGCCAGAAGGTTCTGGTGGTGAAGCAAACCCCATCGTTTCGAAGAAGAAAGCCGAATTCGAGCAGGTGTGGGTCGGAATCATTGAAAAATTTGAAAAAGGCGAAATGATCGCCGCTCAAGTTGTCAATCGTGTGAAGGGTGGACTGGAAGTTGACCTCGGAGTGCGAGGATTCGTCCCTGCGACTCACGTCGGCAACGGACGGCTCCGCAACCTTGAAAAGTACGTCGGCCAATCCATTGATCTGAAGATCATCGAGATTGACCGAGACCGAAAGAAGGTCGTGCTCTCGAACCGAGAGGCAGAAGAAGCACGCCGCGGCAAGGTGAAGGAAGAACTCTTCGAAAGCGCAAAGCCAGGAGACATTCTCGAAGGCACCGTCCGACGCTTGACGGACTACGGTGCATTCGTAGACCTCGGCGGAATCGACGGGCTGCTTCACATCAGCGAAATGAGCTGGATGCGAATTCAGCACCCGAAAGAAGTTTTGAAGGAAGGCCAAGAGATCAAGGTCATGGTTCTTCGACTCGATGAAGGAAACGGCAAAATCAGCCTCGGCCTTCGCCAAGTCCTCCCCGATCCTTGGAACATCATCAAGGAGAATTACAAGATTGGTCAGCGAATCACCTGTCAAGTCGGCAGAATGGTTCAAACTGGCGTCTTTGTGAAGCTTCCTGAAGGTGCCGAAGCTTTTCTGCCCGTCAGCGAAATCTCGAACCGACGCATTGGCAA
>CAZBXR010000095.1:0-4222 GCA_964496145.1 uncultured Chthonomonas sp.
GAACCACTGGCGTCGTCGTCACATCCAGCACGAGCGGCTCGTTCAACAGCGTTGCCCAACTCACACGACCTGCGACTCACATCAAGGTGAAGAAGACTATCTTCCTTGATGCGACACCAATGACGCAAGCTGTGGACCTCGCTGCCATCGGACTGGTAGAGCAACGAGTCCTTACGACAGTGCCAGAACCAGCCACCATGGCTGCTCTTGGACTTGGTATCGCCGCAATGGTGCGACGCCGCCGAAGCAAGTAAATTCTCAAAGTCTGTCTGAGAAAATTCCACGAAAAGCCGGAGCTACTTCATGTAGCTCCGGCTGATTGTGCTTTTGTTAAACGAGTTTTCGGAACTCGTGCTTGCCGACCTTGAGGACTTTGCCCTGAACGTCCCCCAGCGGGACCGCAAGAGCAGAGACCTTCACGCCGTCGAGCGAGACACCACCCTGTTGAATCTTGGCCTTCGCGTCGCTATTGCTCTTGGCAAGGCCAAGGAGAGGGAGTAGCTGGTGAAGGAGGACGTTGCCGTCAACGACGGTCTCTGCAGGGATCGCGACCTCCTCAGCCTCTGTAGGCTGCGCCTTTTTGCTAAATGTCTCCAGGAAGTAGTTGTCCTCGGCTTCGGCATCCGCCTGTGAGTGATAGAGGGACACGATCTCCCTTGCCAGACGCCGCTTCGCGTCGCGGGGATTAAGTTCACCCGACTCCCACGCAGCCTTCATCGAGGCGACCTCTTGAAGAGGAACATCGGTACACAAGATAAACCAGTTTTCGATAAGGTGGTCGGGAATGGACATTGTCTTGCCGTACATATCCCGCGGGGTGTCGATAATACTTACATAGTTGCCGAGGGACTGAGACATCTTGTCGGTTCCATCGGTCCCCACAAGGAGCGGCATGAGCATGACGACCTGTGGGTCTTGCTGATACTGCGCCATGAGGTTCCGTCCCACGAGGTTGTTAAACCGCTGGTCCGTTCCTCCTAGCTCGACATCTGCCCGAAGCTCCACGGAATCATATCCTTGGCAGAGGGGATAGAGGATCTCGTGCATCGAAACCGGTCGCTCCTCCTGGAGCCTCTTGGCAAAATCATCTCGCTCGAGAATACGGGCCACGGTGTAGCGAGAGCATAGTCGAATGACGTCCTCGAAGCTCATGGCCGCCAACCAGTCCCGGTTGTAGCTCACTTCCGTTAGGTTTGGGTCCAGAATCTGAAAGACTTGCTTCCCCACGGCATCGACGTTCGCTTGGACCTCTTCGCGCGTGAGCTGCTTACGAGTCTTGCTCTTGCCGGTGGGATCGCCAATCTGTGCGGTGAAATCGCCAATGACGAGACAAGCGAGGTGGCCTAGTTTTTGAAAATCACGGAGCTTGCGAAGGACGACGGCCCATCCCAGCGTGACGTGGGCGGCGGTGGGGTCAACTCCCAGCTTGATGCGCAGTTGCTTCCCCGAGGCCAGCTTCGCCTTCAGGTCCTCATCACTGATGATATCGGCGGTACCACGCCGGAGAAACTCAAGTTGCTCTTCTACGTTCATGAACGTGCCGAAGTGTACCGTCCTTAGGGATGGATGGCAAAACAAAGAGGCCGTCCGGTTGCCCGAATGACCCCTGAGATATCTCTTTGAAGTAGGTTAACTTACTTCTTTGACGTTGGCTGCGTTGTAGTCCTTCTCGCTCACAAAGCGGAAAAGGGACCGGCCTTCGTAGGCCCCAACGAGTGCGTGGCGAACTTGCTCGCCAGTCTTGGTCTTTCGAATCATCTTCTTCTTGGACACGTCAGCATCAGGTACGTTTACCTTGGTTCTGCTCTTCAGATCGTAGAATTCCATTTTTCCCTCCAGAAAGCGCACGTTCAACGTGCTGATCTTAGGATCGAAAAGGACTATATCACAAAACTCGGTAAAGTTGGCGGGGAAAATGATTTTTTCAGCGAATCTGACAGAAAATCACCGGATTTGAGGTCAAAACGGTCCCCTCATAGTACAATACGGAGGCTGGCCTGTATGTCAAAGATTGCCAAAACGCCCTATGAAGACCGCGCCGTAGAACGCCTCCGGGCCACGGGGCATCGAATCACGACCCCTCGACTGATCGTGATTCGGGTGCTGAGCCGGGCGACGCGAGCCCTGTCAGCGGCGGATATACACCGAGAGATTCTGGCGCAGAACTTCCGGGTGGACATGGTGAGTGTCTACCGGGTTCTTGGGACCCTCGCGGAGATAGGGTTGGTCCACCACGTTGGCCTGGTGGACGCGTACCGAGCGTGTACCTCTGAGGACTTCCACGATGAAAATCAAGAGCATCTCGTCTGCTCTGAATGTGGTGGCGTCACTGAAATCCCCTTTTCGCCCGATTTACTGGCGGCCGCAAACAACCAGTTGCGCTCGGTGAGTTTCAAGCCGAGCCTCATCAAACTCGAGATCCGTGGGATTTGCGAGAATTGTGACGGATCTTCAAAAGACGAATCCCCGGCGTGATTTCTCACCCCAGGGACTCTTGATTGCTTTTCGAGCGTTTTCTTACGCCTTTTGTTCAGCAGAAGGGGCTCGATCTCGGTCTCGATTGTCTCGATCTCGGAAATCTCGATCTGGTCGAGGTCCACGGGCTCTCATCGGGCGCTCGTTGGAGACTTCTCGAACCACGAACGGCAACAGGGCCATTTCTCGCGCTCGTCGAATGGCTCGTCCGATCATTCGTTGTTGCTTGGCGGTGTTCCCGGTGACCTTGGTGTTCAAGATCTTGCCGTGCTCGTTGATAAATCGTCGAAGGGTATTGACGTCTTTGTAATCGACGGTTTCAATCTTGTTGATGGTGAGATAGCTCACCTTTCGGCGCTTGCGTCCACGTTGTCGTTGGTCACCGGCACCCATACCGTCCATCATTCCGCCGCCTCGGGCCCCATCACCAGCGGTGTTTGACGCCGCAGGTTGGGCAGCTTCGACTGGCGTCTGCTTGGTTTCTTCACTCATTGATTCTTTCCTTTGCCTCAACAGGGTTGAGACAGACCTCTATTTTGGCACAAATCACCTCGCTCAGGCAATTCGATTTCCTGAAAAATAGTCCTTGGATATTGGGGAAAGGTTTAGTACAATGGAGAGAAGCGGCCACATTTTGTGGGTGCTATGATGTCAATCTTTTTTGAGATTGCTTAGGAGAAGAGAAAATATGAAGAAATCTATTGGGCTTTTGGCTCTGCTCGCCTTGAGTGGTGCTGCCTTCGCACAAGTATCTGTCGTGTCGACGGATGACTTCGACAGTGAACCAAATGGAATTTTTGGGGGAACTTGGCTTGAAGACTCCTCTGGAGACGGCTTCCTCGTAGAAGCAAATCCAGATGGTGGGAAAATGTGTACTTTTGACACCGCTCCCGCTGCCGGAGGAAACTGGTTGTGGAAGGACATCACAACAAATGGTGCCGACACAGCGTTCGTCGCCTCTGTTATTGTGAAAATTGATCCTGACGCCGACACCCTTCAGTCCCGATTTGGTCTTGATATCTACGGTGCGACAGACGCCACCGGTGCGACTGGATTCGGGCGAATTGGAGCCATCCTGATTGGTGGCGACGGAAAGGGCTACCTCTATCGTGATACCCTTGACGTGTTGCCTCCAGAGTTCAATTACGCGAACAGTGAGTGGCACCACCTGGACATTCTGGTCGACTTTGCTGGTCAAAGAGTGAGCGGAATGATCAACGGAACTGTCCTTCCTGTGACCCTTGGATTCCCAACCGTCGCAAAGAACTTCTACCTGGATGCAGACATTTACTCCTCGGCCGCCGGTTTCAACATCGGTCACTGGGACGATCACTCGGTCGTGAAGGCAAATCTCGCCGGTGGAAAGACAGGCGTGTACGGCGCGGCCAACCCACAAGATTGGGCAAAGGCAGTTGCTGGCATGGGCGGAAAGGTCATCGTTCGAGATTCGAGCGGCGATGAAGAAGCGGCCATCACTCTTGACAAGCACGGATACTTCACGGCTGTCACCTCCAAGACGGGCGCTTGCGAAGTATTCGCAAAGGTCGGGTCGTACCTTTCCAAGAAGATTGGAGACGTCACGTACTCCGGCACACTTCGAATGCAAGCATTCGATATGATGGCCTTCGACAAGAGCGGAGACGCGAACGGGGATGATTCCGTAGACCTTCTGGACTACTTTGCTCTCTCCGACAGCTACAACCTGGTTCTTGGAGACAGCGGATACGATGCCGCTGCTGACTTCCAC
>CAZBXR010000095.1:4232-6291 GCA_964496145.1 uncultured Chthonomonas sp.
TCATCCTCTCTGACAACTACAATCTCGTCGGCGAAGCTTCCTCGTAAGGAGCCTGTCCTCGTGAGCGCGGCACGACCTCTGTTTTCAGGGGTCGTGCCATTCTTTTTGCGGGGAACCATTTGAATTCCTTGACCAATGCGAACGATTCGTAGGTGAAAGGTGTCTTTATCCAATTGTGAGAGTGTACAATTGTCTTGGACTTTCAAAGTCCACTCTCTTTTTGGGATATAGACCATGCGTAAAACCGTCTTAGCTTTTCTTTCCATTGCCGGATGCAGTGCATTCGCCGCGACACCCGTGAACCAAACCGGGTTCGAAAGCCCGTTCAACATTGGGAATGTGAACTCTCAACAGTCTTGGTTCAGTGAACTCGCCACCCCTGCCAACGACTTCAAGATCCAATCGACTCGGGTCCGAACCGGAACCAAGGCGCTCACTTTTGATCTGAAGGCCACAACGGGCGTGGGTGCCTCCACGACCTATAAGATCACGAAGGAAGGAGCCACTTCCGACATGTACGTCGGCAGTGTTTGGCTCTACGTGGGCACCGACACTCGCAGCGGAGCTGTGAACCGAGGTGAGTTTGGAATCGAGATTCTTGGAGATGAGTTTGAACTCTTCCCAGGATTCGAACTTTACAACCTCGGAGGCGGAATCTTTGTGACCGCCGACGGCAAGGTGATTATCGATGGCGCGGAGCGAAGAACGAGCACGCTCGTCAACTCCTACCGAGATGGTTGGATGAGATTGGAATTCATCACCAAGATGGGCAACCAGACAGGATTCCTTCGAGGCAACCTCGATGGAGTGGATGCCGGGATCAACCTCACGGCTCGTATCAGCAACATCTACGCGGTCGATCTCTACGCAAGCAACCTCATTTCCGGTTCCGGCCAGCGAGGCACGAACCAAGGATTCTTCGATGATTTCAGCGTGATTCGCTACGAAAGCGGGGATCAGTACGTGGCCGGCAGAACCATCTTGCTGAACAACATCAATGAAGCTTATCCTGGGCCTCAGGCCGAAAAGTCCGTAAAGGTCACACTGGTCCCGGTCGGGGGTGGCACTCCTGTCGAGCAGACAGGAACGATGGATGGCGATGGGTACTTTACCGTTGACTTTGCGGGCGCGGCCTCAAGCACGGCGGATTACGAAGTCTTTGTGAAGCCTCGCGGATTCCTTCAAACACGAGTCCCAGGCACCGTGAAGGTCTCGGAGGTTTTCCAACGCGTCAGCCCTACGATTCACATCAACGGGGACATCAACGACGATAACGCGGTCGACCTGCTGGACTACTTTGACCTGTCCGACTCTTACAACCTCGCTTTGGGAGACAACGGGTATAACGACGCCGCGGACCTCAACGGTGACCTCTCCGTCGACCTGTTGGATTACTTCATCCTCTCCGACAGCTACAACCTCGTCGGTGATGAACCCAGCGCAGGAATGTAACGACCAGAAACAAAATGAGAAGCCCGAGATCATACGATCTCGGGCTTCATTGTGTGAAGGGTGCCTTAGAGGCGAATTACTTCTTTCGAGCGACCGACAGTTGGGCAAGAGCCCGATCCATTTCGTGTCTTGCTTCGTCGTGTGTTAGGCTGGACATCTCGCCTCGCAATGCTTTGCGGGCTTCTTCCAGTCGGGCTTCGGCCCTTTTCGCATCGATTTCGTCAGCCTTGTGGGCTTCATCGGCAAGGACAATGACTCCGTCGCCCGAAACTTCCATGAATCCACCCGTGACGGCGATCGAATGTTGAATGTTCGATGTGTCGGTGTATTGAAACAGTCCGGGCCGTAGCGCTACGATCATCGGATCGTGGTGAGCCATAACGCCCATGTATCCGCCAAACGAGTGGGCCTGGACGTGATTCACATCCTGTTCCACAACGGTGCGGTCTGGTGCGACTACAGAGAGTTTGAATGTTGCCATAACAAAGTGGGTTGCTCTCTTGACGCGGCGGTCAAGAGAGCATGACTAGATCAGACAGCGGCGAGCTTCTTAACCTCATTTCCGGTTCCGGCCAGCGAGGCACGAACCAAGGATTCTTCGATGATT
>CAZBXR010000096.1:0-6157 GCA_964496145.1 uncultured Chthonomonas sp.
CCTTCTCACCTTTAGCTACACTTCTGTAAACCCGGTCAAGCGGCCCGTATTGGGATCATAAACCGACCCACTCTGGCCCAAACTGCCGTCCGGTTGACTAAACTTACCCGTTGGCGCAGAAACATTCTTCAGTAGCTTCCACGGGCCTTGATTCACTGGGCTTCCTACCGACTCGTACACATAGGACCACCGGACCTTTGTGGCGAGTGAAGGGTCCTGCACGCGAGAAACCGACGCCAGCGTTCCATCCCCATGGTGACTGAACTTCACGGCTCGAGCGGCAACGGTGGAATCTGTGACTTGCGTGAGCTTTCCAGAAGTGTAGCTAAAGGTGAGAAGGGGATCGGTGCCAGCCGCATTTCGAGAAATGACAGTCGGAGCACCTGTGGCATCGCGGATCACATACGTCTTGCCTGTTGTAGCCGTCGGATTGATCGCGATCAGGTTGTCAAGCCTCGACAGAAGCCGGAAGTTCGTCGACGCTGTGCCGAAAATCATTCGCCCCGGCTGTGTCCCGTAGAGTTCAAAGCTACTCCAGCTACCCGGGGTTCCTTGACCTACAAGCTTATTCGGCGAGTCAGAGGATTGACTGGCAAACGTGGACGTCGTTGGGTTGTACGTGAAATCCTCAGTTGCCCCATCCGGTGTGCTGTATCTAACCAACGTTGAACTTAATATCTGAATTCGATGCCAGAAGTTGTCCGTCCAACCAGCGCCAAGACCAGGGGAACCTGCGTTCGCTGCCGCTAAGCTCGAAGAATAGATTCTTTGGAAGGTGGCGTCTGGCCCGCTTCCGTGCCGGGAAGTGATGTCGGGACCTGGATATTCGAACCGTGCTCCCGTTGCCAGATTTACTTCCGTCGCTGCGGAGGCTCCAGTTCCACCACCTGGAGAATCTGAAGGCTGGAATTCTCGGAACCAACCTGGTCGGGCACTTGTGGTCGCCACGTTGTAGCCGTAGGCCACTTGGAAAGAGCTCGTAGATGTGTAGGGCGCGCCGCTGTAGGGGTAATCATATCCCTCCCCTTCGAACTCATCCATTTGATCGTAGCTGGGTACGTACTCCAGAAAGTAGTCTGAACCCACCGGAGCTGAGAAAGGCACCTGAATCGACAACTGGAACTGCCCAGGATTTTCTGCCACGTTCCAACCATTCGGGCTCGATTGACTGCCCACAGTTGTCGACCCTTTACGAACTTTCCAGGAGAATCCGTTCAAAGTGTTTATCGAGTAGGTGGCATCTTGATCTGGTATGTCCAATAAGGAAGTTGTCCCCTGGCTATACGTGGGCGGGAGCGCTAGAAGGCAAGCGAGACTTGACGCCAAGGTTACTGGCGCCTGAACAATAGCCCTCGGTGCTGCCAGCCCGATGGTTCGCGCCCTGGGCGTGGCGACTGAGAAGGCACTCCCCTGCGCCATTGAAGACGCCGTTAGGGTTGTGAAGATGACCAAAGAGAACAAAGTATTGATTCGCATGTGCGATTGCTCCTAGCTGACACATATACAATATCAAACTTTTTGCGCCACTGACGTGGCATCTTTCATTTTGTATACTGAAATAAATACGTGCATTTGTTAAAAGTGTGCTGTGGAGCGATCCCCACAGTAGTCCCCCAGCTGAATCAAACCAGAGCACGGTCTCCGTCTCCCGACTGGGCACACGCAGCGTGCTTGACCTGTTCAGCCGCCCCGTGCTCCAAATAAACTAAACAAAACTTGCGTTTTTCCGGAAAATCACAAAGTTTTTTAACGCAGAGACCCTTCATCCCGTCATAATCTTAGACAATCATCCTTTACGGAAGGACAAATCAACATGACAGACGCCTTTCCAATTCGCAGAGTCGACCATATTCGACATTACGTCAATAACGCGCGCCAGTCCGCGTTCTTCTACCAACACACATTTGGCTTTAATATTCGCGGCTATCGAGGCCTCGAGACCGGATCGCCCAACCAAGCAGACTATCTGCTGGAGCAAGGCGAGCTACGTCTTGTCTTCTCGGCTCCTCTGCGACCCGGTCACCCCATGGCGGGACTCATCGCCGAGCACGGCGATTTTGTCCAAGACATCGCCTTCGAAGTCGACGATGTCGATTGGGCCTATAAAGTCGCTCTCGAGCGCGGCGCAGAGTCTGCATACGAACCCACATCGCTCGAAGATGAGCATGGCTCCGTTCGAGTTGCCGGAATCAAGATCTACGGAAACACGATCCACACATTGATCAACCGAGACAACTACAAGGGTCGGTTCATGCCCCAATTCCGAGATATGGATGAGCCTGGTGACGGAATCGGGATCATCGAAGTGGACCACTGTGTCGGCAACGTAGAACTCGGCAAAATGAACTACTGGGTGAAGTGGTACGAGGATGTTCTCGGCTTCAAGAACCTTATCAGCTTCGACGACAACGACATCTCGACGGAGTACACATCGCTCATGTCGAAGGTCATGTCGAGCGGAAATGGCCGCGTCAAGTTCCCCATCAACGAACCAGCAGCGGGTCTCAAGAAGAGCCAAATTGACGAGTATCTCGAGTTCTTTGGGGGCGCCGGCGTCCAACACGTGGCCCTTCGGACCGACGATATCATTTACACCGTCAGCCGACTTCGAGCCCGAGGAATCCAGTTCCTGAGCGTTCCTAAGTCGTACTATGACGTCCTCACCGATCGTGTCGGAGAGATTGACGAAGATATTGCCGTGCTCGCAGACCTTGGCATCTTGGTAGACCGAGACGACGAGGGATATCTTCTGCAGATCTTCACCAAGCCGGTCACCGACCGACCGACCCTGTTTTACGAGATCATTCACCGCAAGGGTGCAAAGAGCTTTGGCAAGGGCAACTTCAAGGCGCTCTTTGAGAGCATCGAGCGAGAGCAGGCCCTGCGCGGCACTCTGTAATTCGGTCTAGACAAAGACGAATCCTGAGGGGAGTGGACCAATTTGGTCTACTCCCCTCTTGTTTTGCGGCATCACATTTCCTCAATGATTCCGGGGTACAAGTCATTCGCTATGACCACGATGACGTATCGAGAATCCCTTGCTAACTTCGCACGCATGTGTGGAGGGCTCTATGCCAAAGACCTTGCTGTCCTCACCGACGAGCAGTACACCACGAGCCCGATGGGGAAAGCCCGGACAGCTCAAGACTTTACGGCTGAAACCATTCAGATGAACAACCGCCTTGCGGCAATGCTGACCTCGGGTGCTCCACAAGGCATGCCCACGGAAGAGGAATCTAACGCGGCAATGGCCGAGATCCCCGGTCCCCAAGAGGCGGCCGCGGCCATCGCATCCTCTGCCGGTCGTCTGGCCGACGCGATCGTGAACTGCCCAGAAGAGAATCTTGCCCTCAAGCTTCCGATGCCTTGGGGAGAGGAAACCTATCTGACCATGGCTATTTTGGGGACTTCGCACGTGATGTATCACGATGCGCAAGTGAACTATCTGCAGTCACTCCACGGCGACGATCAAATCCACTGGATGTAATCCAACCCGAACTTAGGGCCGGATGGGCTTGGTGGCCTTTCCGGTCCGACAACTCTCTATCGCCGCCATGGCGATAGAAACGGCCATGACACCATCGTAGCCTGTCACCGGCGGCTCCACGCCCTGCTGCACAGCATCGAGAAAGCCCCTGATTTCGTTGAAGTACGGATCATCGCCGGGTGCCCATTGCGACTCGTTACTGGTTCCCGAGGCTGTCGAGGTTCTCACCGCCACACTTTGTCGGCTGTCGTGTTCAAGGACTCCGGCACTACCAAGCACAGAGAACGTCGTGCGGAATCCGCCCGGGTCCATCCATGTGCCTTCGACGTGGCCCAAAGCCCCGCTCTCAAAGGTGAGAGTCGTCAGCGAATAATCCCCTTGGAAATCTCCATTCGGCGGATTATTGAGAGCCACCGAGCGTGAATACACTTGCTCCACCTCGCCCAGCGTCCAGCGTAACCAATCGAAATCGTGGATGGCGAGATCGAGCAGGACACCCCCCGAGCGAGAGATATCGCGAAACCACCCGCCGCTTCCCATCGGGGCGGGGCCCCCGCGCCGGGTGCGGGCGACGGCCACGCGCCCGAGCGCGCCAGACCGAATGGTCTCGTGCCCGCGCCTGAAATCTGGGAAATAGCGAACGACCTGTGCAGGCATGAAGGGCACGTTTTGTTTGGCCGCAGCCTCCATCAGTTGGATGGCGTCCGAAACCGTTCCGGCGATCGGCTTTTCCATGAGCAAAGCTCTCCCCGAGGCGATGGCTTGCAGGCCAAACGGCAAGTGAGTATCGGTAGGAAGGCAAATGTCGATGATGTCGCAGCGCTTGAGGAGGTCCTCGTACGAGTCCAGAGTCTCGACCCCGAATCGCTTCTCATAGGCTTCTCGCTTCTCGGTGTCGCGGTCACACCCAATCAATTTGACGTCGGGCATTTGGACATATTTACTTCCATGCACCGAACCCATGCCCCCGAGCCCAACCACGCCAACTGTATGCATATCGCATAGGGTGTACCCCAGGATTCTTTCTGTGGGCAGTGCCCGTCTACACTTTTACTCTTTTGTTACACTTTCAGATTAAAAATTAAAAATATTTTGTACACTGAGGTCGGAGGGAAACACTTTCCATGCGAAAACTTTATAATGCTGTTTGCAAAGTTCCGATTTTAGGTCGGGTTCTGCTTATTTTCTATCGGTTTTTCTGTGCCCTGAAACAATTTACGGGTCCCTTTGGACGCCTCATTCGGTGGCTGTTCACCTCGCGCGAAACCACAAACTACACGTTCCAGTTGGAGAGAGGAAATCAAGAGTATCTTGAGTTCTTGATCTCAGACATCCTGGACATTCCCCTTCACGAAGTACAGAAGTACACGAAGGAGCTTGAGCACGATGAGGAACTGAGACGCCATATTGAGACTCAGACCGCCCTGTCTCCTTGGTCCCACCTGGCCGACCGAGAGGTCCGATACTCTCGGCGCGTGGGTTGGTACGCATTCGTACGTGCCCTCAAGCCCAAAGTTGTCATCGAAACTGGGGTCGATAAGGGACTCGGAGCTTGTGTCTTGGCGGCCGCACTCTTGCGAAACGCAGCCGAAGGCCACCCGGGGCAATACTTTGGAACCGATATCAATCCGAAGGCCGGTTACCTTCTCTCGGGACGTTATGCTGAGGTCGGGCGCGTGCTCTATGGAGACTCCATTGAGTCCCTGCAAGCGTTTCAAGAGCCGATCGATCTCTTCATCAACGACAGCGACCACTCGGCGGACTACGAAGCTCGGGAATATGAAACCGTGTTTCCCAAGCTCTCCCCAAATGCAGTGTTGCTTGGCGATAACTCTCACTCGACGGACAAGCTCATGCAGTTCTCGCTGGCCCACAATCGCCACTTTTCACTCTTCTTAGAGAAGCCGAAAGACCATTGGTACCAGGGCGCCGGCATCGGAATCTCATTCCGCAAAGAGACCCTGAGCCTGAAGGCGGCCGTGTTGGCAGAGGAAAAGTCGGAACTACTGGTTTGAGACTTGCGGGCGCTTCGCAAAGAGCGCCCAATACACTCCCGAGAGCACGAGCAGGAGTCCGCCCACCAGCCCGGGGGTGAGAGGTGTTCCCAACGCCATCCACGCCATCACCCCCGCCATGGGGGCGACGATAAACTGGTACATCACGCCTTTCACCGTCCCCACCTGAGAGAGCCCTTTGTAATATGTAAAGAACCCAAGGCCTCCGCTGAGCAAGCTGAAATGGAAGAAGTTCAGGGTCTCTGAGAGAGTCCAAGACGCAAAATCGACCCGCAGTAGATCGGTCAAGCCGAGGGGGATGAGCACGAGAAATGCCGCGGGAAAGGAGTGGACAAATGCCGGAATGGGGCCGATCGCCTCGCTGAGAGGCCGCATGAGAATCACGGCCACGGCCCAACAAATAGCCCCCAGGAAAACGAGGGCGTTGCCCCACCAAGTGACACCCGTGGAACTTGACGCAAGGCTGATCTCCGCCAAGATCACCCCTGCAAACGCGATCCCGGCCCCAACGAACAGATTCTTCTCCACCTTCGAGTGCTTGAGGAAAACCGAGAGGAGCGCGACCTGAAGGGGCACCGTCGCGAGAATGATCGCCCCCATGGCGGCGGTGGTGCCTCGCATTCCATACAAAAACGCAATCATGTAAAGGCCGTTC
>CAZBXR010000097.1:0-6126 GCA_964496145.1 uncultured Chthonomonas sp.
AAAACAGCGCCACCGGCAAGTTTGAAACCCACATGCTCACGCCTGTTCCCGAACCCGCAACCTTCGCGGCTCTCGGTCTCGGAGCCCTGCTTCTTCGAAGACGACAAAGGCGCAATCATTCAAACTAAGCCATGCTTTACATGGTCATCGAGAGATTCAAGGGCGGAAGCCCGAGACCCATCTACGAGCGCCTCGATGCGCTGGGTCGCATGATGCCCGAAGGGCTTGTGTATGTCAACAGTTGGATCAGCGAGGACCTCACCAATTGCTGGCAAGTCATGGAGACCGAAAGCCTTGATCTCCTGAACGAATGGATCTTCCACTGGGACGATCTGGTGGACTTTGAAGTCGTTCCCGTCATGAGTTCGGCGGACGCCCGAGCGAAGGCATTTTCGACAGAATGAGGCCCAAACACGCGACGGGTATGCTTCGCGAATGCTTCTAGATACGCTCTTGCAGTCGTGGGATCGACAGGCCAAGATCATCGCCAACCTTGCCTCCCTCGTCACAGAAGCGAATCGAAGCGCCAAGCCCTCTGCCGACGGTTGGACTCTGTCGGAGCACCTGGGGCACATTCATGAAGTGCGAAGGCACTGGCTGGCAAAGGCGTCGGCAAAACACGCGGCGGAGCTGCCTCATGTCGAGACTCATAACCCTAATCTGAATCTGGAGGACGTGCGTACCGCCCTCGATGCAAGCGCGGCGGCGGTGCGCGCAGCGCTCGAAGAGGCGGTCCAATCCGGGGTCGTCCAGTTTGGCCCGTACGACTCCCCCATCTACTTCTTGCAGCACATGGTGTGGCACGAGGGATACCACGCCGGGCTCATTCTCCTCGCCCTGCGGAACGCAGGTCAAGAACCCACCGAAGAGTGGGATGAATACAACATCTGGGCGCTCTGGCGAGTGGACGAATGGGACTGACGGTTGGGCTTATGGCCCTGGGTCGGGCCCGAGGATCGGAGCAATTTAATCCCATTGGTTAGGCAAGCGATTCGCCTCCTGCAAGAAGTAAGCCTGTACTGGCAAACTAAAGGCACACGCGGCGATGACATCATCAGGAACGTTTGACATACTTGACGACAACAGTCATTTGGCATGGGGGTTGCCGAAGGACTATCGTGACAAGTTAGACGTCGCTGAACAATACACGCAGAGATTAGGCACCCGTGTAAAGTTTTGCAGATTTGTTGTTCCTGGTGTGGTGGCATGTATCAACATTGCCCTTGCCGACAGCCTGGGCCTATTTTCCCGCGAGTCCGTGATTTGCCTTCTCTTCCTCCTGATCTACGTAAGGTTCGTTCCAGCGGCCATGGGAAAACTCGAGCACGACGAGATGCAGGCGTATCGAAAGTTTGAGAACATGGTGATCTCATACGAGAGATCGTATAGGGATGCGGCAGCCGTATCGCTTGCCGACTCCCTAGCTAGCATCCTCGTGGTCATCGACGAAGGAGGTGAACATTTGAGAGAACTCGCTGATGCTCACTTGCAACTAGTCGAGCGAGTTGATTATCGTATACGTCATTTTGCGCGTGCATATCTGTCGGTAAGTCCCTTCACACTTACTCGTCTCGGGATTCGAATCGAGGACCTGTCATCTAACGAAGGAACGTTGTCTACCCCGGAAAGCCAACGTGGCGCAACTGAATCTGGCCCCTCCGAGATCGTGAGACTGAACCCCGCGCCAACGATCCCGATTTCACCCCCGGGTAAACGAGCCAACCTGGAAATTGGGTACCCGCGAACCTATTCCCCTCCGACCCATCAACCCCAATTGCCGCTCACAGGGCAACCTGACTTTTTGGAATTCCAACCCTCGGGTTCAAACACCGTGGACTTCCCAGTAGACGAAGTGCCTTATCAAGGAGAACTGGACTTTGCAGAGATCAAACGCTTGGCACCTAGTAAAGTGGACTGGATGCGGGTGGACGCAACAAGACAGGAGACAGGGCAAATCGCAGAGAATCATATTCTTCTCGAGCAAAAGAAGCGACTTCAGGCAATCGGCCGGGCAGACTTAGCGAGTAAGGTGACTCAAGTTTCGAAAGACATTGGTGATGGCTTGGGCTATGACATTCTGTCGTATAGCACGGACGGAACTGAGATATACATCGAGGTGAAGGCCTGCAGAGGAAAAACCAGGCTACGCTTCAGGCTCTCGAAGAAAGAGCTGGAGGTGCTTCGGCAAAACGAATCACGATATTGGATCTACCTTGTAAATCTTGACAACTCAAACAACGTCGTGGGTGTGCACCCCATTTGCGGGGACTGTTTCGACCGCGACATCACCTTCGTCCCCTCTCTTTATCGAGGGACCATCCTAGAAGCAAAGGGCAAGCAGGGGCAACCTAAGCCATGATGGAAAAGTATTTACTTCCCCATCCGCCTGATCCTGAGGCCTTCCGGGAAGCAGACGAGATAAAACTTGAAATAGGGCGCCTCGATGAGCAGGAACAGTATCGAGCGCGACGAGTAAGTCAAATTTATCTGGCCGTCTCTCTCTGCGTTGCAATTGGGATAGGCGGTGCATGGATACTGAACATTTTTACCCATACTTGGAAAGTGTGGATCAGTTCATGGTGGCTGTTAGTTACGGTCCTGTGGTTTTACCTGTACTACATCCTTTGCGGTAACCCTTCAAACGCGAAACACGAAACTTTAGTAAAACAGTTAAAAGAGAAGACTAACCGTATCCACACGTCAATTCGTCAAAAATACATTAGCGACTGCCTTGTGGTCATTGATGCATATTACAACGACAACATTTATGGTATGCGACTTAACGATAGCGAGTGGGATACTCGTAAGGAAGTACTCCATAACCTGATTGATGAGGCCAATCGGAGAATCCATGTATTTTGTCGCGGGCAACATCTAGACTATTTTCGATCCTACACAAGTTACTTGCGAAACCGTGACTTCCATCGCGGTCGATTCGGCACCAAAGCAGTTTCGTATAGTCGCGCGGGGGTCCAAAGAAGGAATCGTAAGGGGCCGACCGAGCGAGTCAAAAGCTATAGCTCCTCCGAGAGACAGTACGTGTTTGATCATGCCGCCCGAATGGCAGTCGGCGAAGCCGGTGAGAAGTTCGTCGTCAGATCAGAGAAGAAGAGATTGATTCGACTGGGTAGGCCAGACTTAGCCGATAGGGTACACAGGGTGAGTGAGTCACATGGGGACGGGCTGGGCTACGACGTAATCTCTTACACGAAAGAGGGAATCCGCAAGTTTATTGAGGTGAAGGCTACGAAGGGGAATCGGATTTCAGAATTCTTCATTTCCAGAAATGAGCTGGAGTTTCTGCGCCCTGGAAAGGGCATTGAGAGGTGGCTCTTCCTCGTTTGCCTCGGAGATTCTAGAGAGGGGCCTGCAATCAAAAGAATCTCTGCAAAACGGTTCAACGCCTCGGCTGCACTTGAAGTTGTTGAATACGATTGCACTTACACAGTCCTAGAAAGTAGTGAGGGCGGGGACTCCGAGCACATACCTGGCTAGTGAGCCTCTACTCGCTTAAACATGCGCTTAGCACAAGGCGCTCTGGCGAGTGGACGAATGGGACTGACGTGTGGGCTTACTTTCTGTCACTGCTTCCACAAGCAGTGACAGAAAGTGAGTGCCCCTCGCCGCGATTAGCGCCGCTTTTCGTACTTCTTCGGCTTCTTAAAGTCACCCCGAGCCGGTCGCTCTTGCTCGCCCCCAAAGGCCGGGTGCGCGAGCGCGACCTTCACCCTTCGAGACCGAATCTTGGTGTTGCTCAAGGCATCCACCACTCGCTGCCCTTCTGAGATAGGGACTTCGACAAACGCCGTGCGGTCCAGGAGGTCGATGACGCCGATTTGCTTGCCATTGAGGCCCGCCTCGTTCGTGATCGCTCCCACGAGATCGCCAGGGCGCAGTCCATCTTGTCGGCCCATGCCCACAAAGACCCGACACATGCCCACCTCGGGTTGCTCGTAGTCGCCAAAGGTCTCTTCTTCGCTCACTACCGCTGGGTTTTGGTGGCGCTCCTTCCACAGCAGGTGCAAAGCCGCCGCCGCAATCTCCAGGGCGTCAAATTCCTCACCGAGGGCTTCCACGGAGGGCAACATGAGGTCAAACTCGCCTTCCTCGATGGTTTCTCGGATCGATTCGACAAATGCTTCTTGCCGACGAGCGGCGATGTCGGCGACCGTCGGAATTCGGGCTGGTTCGATGCGCGAACCAATCATCCGCTCAATGTTCGCGAGCTTGCGCTTTTCCTTGTGGTAAATGAGGGTGATGGCGTCGCCCGATCGGCCCGCGCGCCCTGTCCGACCGATGCGGTGGATGTACTGTTCGACATCGTACGGCACATCGTAGTTGATGACGTGGGTCACGTTTTCAATGTCCAAGCCTCGGGCCGCGACATCGGTGGCAACCAGCAATTCCGCAAGACCCTCGCGGAACCTGCGCAGAACACGCTCGCGCTCGGCTTGACTCATATCGCCGTGGATCGGCTCGGCATTGTAGCCATGCAGTTGCAAGGACTCGCTCAGCTCGGCGGTTTCCAGCCTGGTTCGGCAGAAAACGATCGTCGAACCCGGAGTCTCCATGTCGAGAACCCTCGCCAGAGCCTCTTGCTTCTTGCCCGGGGCGACCTCGTAGTAGGTTTGGTTGGTCGTCTCCAGGGTTCGTTGCTTTGCCACGATCTCGATGGTTTTCGGATCGCGCAAGAACTTCGAGGTGATCGCGAGGACTCGCGGAGCCATCGTTGCTGAGAAAAAGGCGAGTTGACGGTTCTCAGGAAGCTCGGCAAGAATGGCTTCCATGTCTTCGGTGAAGCCCATCGCCATCATTTCATCGGCTTCGTCGAGAACACAAACTTTTACGCCATCGAGCCGCAGCGAGCCACGACGCATGTGGTCGAGCACACGCCCGGGAGTTCCGACGACGATCTGGGCCCCCGACTTGAGAGCTCGAAACTGTCTGTCGATGGGTTGTCCGCCGTAGACCGGCACGACCCTGAGGCCGCCGTACTTGGCGAAATCGTGGATTCCCTTGGCGACTTGGACCGCGAGTTCGCGGGTCGGAGCCAGGATCAGCGCTTGGGTCTCCGACGAAGACGGATCCATCTTTTCGATGAGGGGGAGCCCGAAGGCAGCCGTCTTTCCGGTTCCGGTCTGGGCGAGTCCGATGAGGTCGCCCCCGGCGAGGAGGACGGGGATAGCGAGCGCCTGGATCGGCGTTGGAATCTCAAACCCTAGGTCGGTGAGCGCGCTGAGAGTTGAATCCTTCAGTCCAAGCTCTGAAAATGTGGTTTCTTCGACAACGGTGGGCACGGGCTTTGACCGCTCCGGTCGATCCGAGCGATCCGGCTTCTTGCCGAACCCTTTTGGCTGGGTTTCTTTCTTCCCTTTTGCGGGTGGGATGAATCCTTTACTTTTCTTTTTGGGCGGGAATCCGCCGATCTTGTTCTTATTTGGCATGTTATCTGGGGGGTGAGGGGTTAAGGGTTGAGGGTTGGGAGCTACGATTGATTTTTCAGTGAGTAATAAAGTGCTCCCAATGTCTGGCCGGTAAGTTCAATTTGTTCGAGCAGAAGATCTGCTCCCTGCAAGTTCCTCACTTCCTTAGCGATCAGGATCAATGTTTCCAGTTCGGCAAGACTCCCGCGCGCGATGCTGAGGAATTGAATGTATTCCTTTCTGCCCGTTCGCGAGTAACCTTCCGCGATGTTGGCCGGAACCGAAACCGCGGCTCTTCGTATCTGCGAGGTCAGGCCGTATGCCTCGGTGCTCGGAAGAGACTCTGTGACAGAGTACACCTCGCGCACAAGGGCAAAAGCCTGCTGCCACGCCCTCAGATCTTTATAAGTCTTCAAACTCAACCCTTTACCCACTCCCCGTCTTGGGACCCACCCCGGCTCTGCCGGGGCCCAAGACCCGCCCTCGGTCGGCGCGGACTCAGACTGCGACGAAAAAGGTGCCAAAAAGTCTCCTTTTTGGAGACTAAGCCGCGTTCCGGTACAATAGGAAAGTTGTTGCCGATTCAATCGGCCCTCCTTTGGTGCGTATGCAAGCTTCAATCGCGGAGCCTCCAGATGAAAGCGCCCCCGTTCTCCTCGAAGCTCTTTTAGGGTTTAGGGTTAAGGGTCGTGGGTAAAGGGTT
>CAZBXR010000098.1:0-6031 GCA_964496145.1 uncultured Chthonomonas sp.
AGGGGTGGCAGTGTACCTCACTTTGTAAATGTTGTAGCTGCCCGCCTTCGAACCGCTGAAGTCATCAGCCCAAATCACGGCCGCAGAGGCCACACTTGCCGTACCTGCGACAGCCAGTGCTAGCGCCATTGCTCGAGTCATGTTATTCATAAATCTATATCTCCTCAAATCTTCATCGAACACAGCCCAGAGAGAACAAGGGCAAGCGTCCTCCTTTCATCATATCACAGGAATTGGGATTTGACACTCGTATTTCTGCTAGGGCGAGGATAGTTTTGTGGCACGGGTAATATGGAGCGCACTCCGAATGAGCCCATTCGACCAAGAACGCCCCGAACTTACCGGTAGCCTTATCACCATGGAATTTGGCCCCGGAGGACGCATCACGCAACTTTGGGCAGCCGATCCGGGCCTTCCCGACGAGGGAGAAGAGTTTCAGTTCATCCTCCCTGCCTTGGGCTTTGGCGAGGAATCCTCGGAGAACCTCTGTCCAGGAACAATTCTGCTCAGTGCCCGAACCGATCCTGACGACCCATGGATCAGCAGTCGAAATAGCGAGGCCACGAAGTTCATCGAAGACTCCGAGTCGCCCTTCGAAGACGGAAGCGTTTCTTATGAGTACGACTTCCCTTTCCTTCCAGAAATCAGCGCTACGGGCCGCTTTTATGAGGCACCCGGGCAGATGCCCCAGATTGTCTGGGAACTGGAGATCAAAAACACCGGCCGGAAAACGATCGAAATCGGTGAGCTAGGGTTCCCTCTCGCCCTCAACAACTTTTACGACGGGTTCGGGTGGACAGATGAGCAGTTAAAGCGGCTGTGGACCAGTCGGCTCTACCTCCACCAGTTCATCGGCGGAGCCGCCAGCTATCTGTTCGCCCAGAGGATGACAAGCGAACCCCCGGGTCTTCTTATATTTCCCGGAGAAAACACGGGCTGGGAGTTCTCTATGCACGTGCAAGGCTCTCTCTCAACTCCCCACCAGTGGGAGGGCATCCCCGTGGTTTACGTCCACAGTCGAGCCACGATGGACCGAGAAGGTTGGAATTCTTGGTGGAACCAACACACGTCTCTGATTCTGGAGCCCGGGGATTCTCGAAAATTCGAGATGAGATTTATCCCCGCGGACCGCGACAAACAAGACGGCGTGAACCAAACCTTGGCGCTGTGCGGAAGGCCCGCCATCAAAGTATTGCCGAGCGCGGTGGCTCCCTATGAAGTGGGGATCGGAGTGGAGATCCAAGGCGTGCGCCCCACACGATTCTTCGTTACGAAAGACGCCGAAACCGAAACGGATGTCGACGAAGAAGGTGGCTTTTGCTTTGTAAAACCACGCGAGCCCGGCCCCATTCGCGTGAGCTTTGAGGACAACAAGGGGCGACTGAGCCACGTCCACCTCATGTTCACAGAACGAATCGAAGATTTGATTCGGAAGCGAGCTCAGTGGATTCAAAAGAACCAAGTATTCCAAGACCCCACGAGTCGGCTCCACCAGGGCATTTTGATGGCGAACTACGAGAGTGCGACCGTCGTCACCGATCCCGAAGAATATACGATCAGTAGCGGGCTCGAATGCGCCCTGGCAGACGCACTCTTCCTTGCCGAAAAGAACAGCCTCTACCCCGATCGACAAGAAATCCTTGCCGTGGATATCATGATTGGAGAGTTCTTACAGGACGATATCCAAAACCCCAGCAACATGGCGGTGGCGAGCTACCTTGACACGGCGAAGGGCGGTGCCAGCTACTTTGGAAGGCCGATGGCCTACCCGGCGGTGTTTAACCTCTACCACGCCATGTACAAAGTGGCGAAAACGTACGGCGAGACAAAACAACGGCCCCACACCTACCTACGCTGGGCCGCCGAGACCGCAACCGCGATGTTTCGGTTCGGCTGGAGAAACTACGTTCGCACGGTGGGCGTGCTTGGCTATTCGCAGGTCTACCAAATTTTGATCGACCTCCAAAAAGAGCAAATGACAGAGGAGTACAAGGCCCTCTTCAGCTTGGTCGAGAATAAAGCAAAGGAGATGGTGAAGCAGGAGTATCCCTACGCCGGCGAATCCGTTTTGGACACCAGTGGCTTTGAGGAAGTGTATGCCGCCGCGATGTTCCTCGACAATGACGAGCACCTTGAACGGACTCTCCGATGCGCGTTTGCCTCACGGTCCTTGGCTCCTAGTTGGTGGTGGTACGGCAGCGACAAGCGGAGTTGGGACGGCGCGGATTCGACTCCGCAAAAAGCCCTTCTCGACCGGGGAGAAGCCTGTCTTGCTCACACGACGATATCGAACTCGGCGATCTTCTTTGCGGGGCTAGACCGCGACTACCTCGCGATTCCAGATGCCTACATGAGGCTCGCGTTCGGAGGCTTGATCGGGCCATGGGCCCTCGTCCGAGGCGACGGAGCATGCAGTATGTGCTATTGCCCCGACCCGAGCAGTCGCCACCATGGATACAACCCTTTCACGGGAGCAAGCGGGCTAGGCTACTTCCACTATCTCCGCACCGCCGGGGCTTACGTAATGCCCAGCCGGGGTGGGGGTGAATACATGTTCGGATGTCACTTCGAGACCAAGGAAGATCGCTATGTGGTGACTCCTTGGGATGGAGTGGGGAGAAAAGTTGTCCTGCGGCAGATAGGAGCGGAATTCCACCTGAGCTTTGGGAAGATCACCCGCGTCGAACTGGACCTTCGCAAGCGATGGGCACAGATCACGGTTGAAAATCCTTCGGACAAGAGCATCAAAGCGGATATCGAAATGCACGGACTCTGGGGCAACCTCCTGCAGGTGCAAGGCAAGAACGTGCAAAATCATCAAGGGAAAGCGACTGCCGTCGTGGATCTCGATGCGAACAAAAAGACCACGATCGTGGTCAAGGTGACCCGATGAACGTTCCTGAATGGTGGCTCATAACAAGTGGTGTCTTTTTTGGCCTTTTTATCATTTTGCTGGTCGCCATTTTGTGGCTCGTCGTCTTGCTCATCGGCACGCTGAAAGAAACCACGATTCAGATTCGACGGTTGGCAGATCGGGCGGAGGCGATTGGAGAAAGGGTCGAGGCGCTGGCTCAGAATGTGCAAAAGACCTCGCAAACCTTAAACTCTAGAGCTTCCCTTGTCGGGACTTCTCTTGAAAAGGTCGCCGGGAAGATCACGGACAAAGCCGACGTTTTGGCGGTGGTCATGCTTGGCTTCCGGGCGTATCAGTGGTTCAAAAACCGAAAGCCGGACGCCTGAGAGAGGGTTGCCCCCCTTGCGGACGGGGTCCCGAATGCGCAATACTATCATCTGCGACGCGGGGTGGAGCAGCCTGGTAGCTCGTCGGGCTCATAACCCGGAGGTCGTAGGTTCAAATCCTACCCCCGCACCCAATTTCAAAAGCACCTTTCCCAGTGGGAAGAGGTGCTTTTTTGTTTTGCTCTTGCGGCAAGTGCCCATTTTCGCCTAGGCGAGACAGATTCATGCTCTGCCGCATAAACAGGCACAAGCCTGCCTTTGATACGCGCAAGGTCAGAGTTCTGCCTTAGGATTTCGGCGCAAAGACCGGGGCTTCTGCTCCCGTCATCTTGCTCTTGTAAGGTTCCAAGTTCTGCCCGGGATACTCTTCGAGGAGCATTTCCTTCGTAAAGATGAACTGGCTTCGCTCGTAGTTTGCGAGTTCAAAATCTTTTCTCAGGACGATGGCACCGGTCGGGCAGGCATCCTGGCAATAGCCGCAGAAGATGCAGCGGAGCATGTTGATCTCGTAGCGAGTGGCGTACCGCTCGCCTGGTGAATATCGCTCCTTGTCGGTGTTCTCCGACGCCTCGACGTAAATACATCGCGCTGGGCAGGCTCCCGCACACAGCGAACAACCAATGCACCTCTCGAGCCCGCTCTCGTAGCGCGTCAGGTAGTGGCGCCACCGAGTTCGAGGAAACTGTTCTCGCAACTCGTCGGGATACTGGATGGTGACAATATTCTTGCCACCCTGGGCGAGCCTCTTGGCGGTGATTCCAAACCCAGTCAGCACGGGCTTGACAACGTCTCTCAGCAAACTCATGCCTTCACCTCTTCGAGTTGGCGAGGATTCACTTCGATAATCCTCAGTTCTTTCAGACTTCCAGCGGTGTTTCGCTTGATCTTCTGCTGCAGCTTCATAAATCCGTAGATGAGGGCATCGGGCGATGGAGGACAACCGGGCACGTAGATGTCCACGGGGACAACTTGGTCCGCGCCCTGTACGATTGCGTAGTTGTTATACACGCCTCCCGAGCTTGCGCAGGCACCCATGCTGATGACCCACTTGGGTTCGGGCATTTGGTCGTAAATCTGCCTCAGAACCGGAGCCATCTTTTTGCTCAACCGCCCCGCGATAATCATCACGTCGGCTTGACGGGGCGTGGCGCGGAATGCCTCGGACCCAAATCGAGCCAAGTCGAATCGCGAAGCCACCGTGCTCATCATTTCGATGGCGCAGCAGGCGAGACCAAATGTAAGAGGCCACAAAGCGTGGGCCCTGGCTTGAGCCAGAACAGTCTCCACGGATGTGACGACAACATTTCCTCCCTTTTGGATGTCTCCAAAGACTGGAGTGGAGCTATCGTGCAGGACAAGGGTCTCGATTCTCTTTGGCATAGTAAGCTTCCCCGAGAGTCTACTCGGGGATTCAGTCTGCTTGCGTGAGGGTACGCCTACTTCTTTGCGTATTTTGCAGGGTCTTTGGCAAATGCTTCGGGGCATCCCTGGCAACAGAAGTAGTACTTCTTGCCTTCGAACTCCTGACTCCCGGTTGCGGCCTCCGCCGAGGCGATCTTGTTGCCCTTCACCGGGCAGATCAAGTTTCCTTCTGCATCGGTGTAGTTGGCCAGGCTCGCGCCCGAGGCCGGGGTGGCAGTGGAAGTTGTAGTCGTCGCCTTTTCCTCGGCGGGTGCTTCAGCTGGCTTCGAACAGCCTACGATCGCGACAGCGGCGAGAGCGAACAGAGGGAGAAAGAACTTTTTCATGTGAGGAGTCTCCTGGGCGTTGCATGTGCAACCCTTCAAAGTTCTCTACGCACTCTATGCACAAAAATTCCCCCTCTGCTCAAGAGCCGAGGGGGAATCGTTTCACGAAAGGGCCGTGTTTTACTTCGCGGCTTTCTTTCGGCGGGCAAGAATGCCCGCGATGCCAGCACCAAGAGCGATCATCGTGCCTGGCTCAGGGACCACTTCGTACACGTGCACGCGGTCACCATAGGCAGGGGATGCCGGGTTCGATGTCGACGCGCTGTCGGCAATCATCATGTAGGTCTTGCCATTGGCGCCCACACCAAAGGTCGTGGTCAAGAAGAAGTGGCTGAACGCAGTTCCACCGTTCTCCGAACCATTGACTTCCATCATCAACGCACCCGTGGAGGCATTGAGCACCTTCACGGTCTTGGTGGCAGTGTCGTTGATTGCGACAATCGAGCCGAAGATCGAGCTATTGAAGAACGCAACCTTGGAAGTAGCGTTTTCAGCGGCACCTTGTTGGAACAAGTTCGCCTTTCGCTCGAACACGCCCGTACTCGTGTTGAGTTGGAATGATTCAACACTTGCTCGGTTGGCTCGGGAAGCTACCGTCGTGATAACAGAAGCGCGCGTATAGAGGGTCTTCGTCGCTGGATCATAATCCATGTCTCTCCACGTGTCCGCTTGTGTGCCGGAGAGGGCATCACCCTGGATATCGTAGGTCCCCTTGAAGGCGCCTGTCGATGCATCGACCCGGTAGATCTTCGTTTTGAAGAAGTCGAATCCGAGCATCTCGTTGTTGTTCGAATCGTAATCGTAAGCATCGATTCTTGCTCCAGCTACTCCGAGTGCGAGTCCTTGGAACTCTCCTGGAGTGACGACATTGTAGGTGTCGGCACCGCTCACGCGGGGAGAGAATGCGAGGTCGTTGCTGCCGGACAGGTCAAGCTTTCGCAATCCATAGTTCGTCGCAGTGCTAGTGAGATCGTTGTCTCCCGAGTTCGACGCGCTGGACGACTCTCCGGCACCATAGCCGAAGTACAGGGAGTTCCCTGTTC
>CAZBXR010000099.1:0-5943 GCA_964496145.1 uncultured Chthonomonas sp.
TTACAGGAGCCTGGGGGGTACCTTCTCCATAGCCCGGATTCGATGTCTATCGGTGTGGGCTTCTTTTATGTCTGAAACTCAAGCGATTCTCGCCTTTGACCAACTAGGGATCGAATCTTATCACCTCCAAAGGCTCCATAAACTCGGCATCACAGTGCCAACCCCCATTCAAGCTCTCGCGATTCCCCTCGCGATCAAGCGCAAAGATTTGATTGGGATCGCTCAGACGGGTACCGGCAAAACGCTGGCGTTTAGTCTCCCCATGCTGATGAACTTGGGCAAAATGAAGCAAGGTCTCGTTTTAGCCCCCACGAGGGAATTAGCCCTCCAAATCGAGGCTACCTATAAAAAGTTAGGTGGCAGAACTGCGGTTTTGATTGGTGCAGCACCCATGAACCGACAGGTCGCGGCGATCCGCACCAATCCTCAAGTGATTGTCGCAACGCCCGGCCGTCTTCTCGATCACCTGCAACAAGGCACCCTCTCCCTGAAACACATGGGAATTGTGGTGCTGGATGAGGCAGACCGGATGCTGGATATGGGTTTTGCGCCCACCATCAAGCGGATTCTGGCGATGGCTCCGAAGCAGCGCCAAACCATGCTCTTCTCGGCTACGATGCCGGAGGAGATTGAAGTCTTGGCTCGCCAATACATGATCGATCCTGAGAAGGTGTCGGTCGAAAGGCAAGGCACGACCTCGGACCTTATTGAACAAGAACTTTTCGTGGTCGAGAAGGCGAACAAGGTCGATCTTCTTGAAGATATCTTGGCGCGGGAACCAGGCTCTGTATTGATCTTTGCCCGAACTCGCCACGGTGCTCGAAAGCTCACGCGAAGCATGCGCGACATCGGACACAGCGCCGCCGAAATTCACTCCGACCGGACGCTCTCGCAGCGTCGATTGGCTCTGGAAGGATTCAAGGCTGGTGACTATCGCATCCTCATCGCAACCGACATTGCGTCGCGCGGTATTGATGTGAAAGATATTGCTTTGGTGGTGAACTTTGATCTCCCGGACAACCCCGAGGATTATGTCCACCGCATCGGCCGAACCGGAAGAGCAGGATCAGAGGGAAGAGCCGTGACGTTTGCGTCACCGGATCAACGACGAGATCTCATGGATATCGAAAGGTTGATTCAGTTCGAGATTCCGCTGAGCGAATCCTCGCCTCTGGAAATGAAGCGACCTCCGTTGAAGAAGAAACCCACTGACGTGGCTGAACCTCGCGTGGAGCAGGCGGTCGTGGCGGTCGCGAAGCCAGCGCCGAAACCGGCGCAGCCGCCTCAAGAGCGTCCGAAGAGGGAATATCGCGAGGAGCGACCTCAGAGGCCGGAATCGCGACCGGCAGGCCCAAGCCAAAAGTTTCGCGGTGGCGGGAATCGACCCGGACAGTCGCGAGGTCCCCAACAAGATCGGCCAGCCGGTGGAAGTCCACGGCCCAACCGAGATTTTGGGAAGCCATTTGATTCGGGACCCAAGCAAGGGAACTGGCACGGCAAGGGACGAGAGAACTTCTCTGACCGACCCGCGCGACCGGCCGCAAACAGTCAACCCGCATTCAGCGCAAGACCCAAAGGCAAAGCCTTTGCAAAGTCAATCGATAAGCCTTGGGTGCAAAAGCCCCAGGCCGAAGGCGCTGCGACGCCTGTGTGGAAGAAGAGGACAGGGAAGCCCCACCACTCAGGAAGCTCAAAGCCTCATGCCGCGCCGAAAAGCGGTGGCAATAAGAGCTACGGCCGACGGCCGAAGTTCTAAACTCTGTGATACTCAGCCCGGACGGCCCATTCAGCCTCCCGTTCGGGCGAGATGTTGCTCATTTCTAAGTGCAATGATCCATCCGGGCCGGGTGACAAACTTATCGCCCAAAACCAGTCGGGAGAGTCATCGCCCGCCGGGTACGTACCTTCCACTTGAATAAGCTGTTCAGTGGCTTCGCCTTTCAGCATCATGATTGGCCCTTGATGCCAACTGTCGGTCCATCCCATCGTACATACGCCTTCCTCAGACACGTGGAGGATCATCGAGCCGGATTGCGGTTTTCCGTCTTCTGCCCATGTGTAATCGAGTGCCGCGTAACTCTGATGCTCTCCGATTCGAACCGAGAGGGCACTCTCAGATTGAAAAATGGTCTTCCCCTCTAGCCAAGGGAGGTGTAAGAGGGAGTCGCCTTGAAAGGTTCCTGCCCGCGAGGATAGAAAGGTGGGAATGCCCATGATAAGTTCAGATGTGGGCCGCAATCATGGATCGAGATTCAGGTTCGTAGTCCATGAGAGCTTGGGCCAGAGTGAGTTGCACCGCCGCCCTTGTGAGATTGAGGTCGCGGTGGTCTTCTGCCACGCCAAAATAGGTATCTCCTCGAAGATAATCAGTCAAGAATCTTGCTCCCAACTCGAGGGTAATCGATATGACAGCATCCACCATGAGTGCAATTTCTTGCTCTGGGATGCTTCCCGCCGCGCTTAAGAATCCGCTCGTGACCGTTTCATAGGTCTTTTTACAAACCTTGACCTTTGTGAGGTCCTCTTCAACTTCGCCCGCGACGTTTACGAGGGATCGCACCATGTCGCCCCAATCCGATAGCCACGTGCCGGGGACAATAGTATCAAGGTCAATGAGGGACTTGACGTTGTAGGTGTCCTTGCAGAACAGGAAGTTCTCGATCTTCGTGTCCCCGTGGATCATTCCTTTTCGAATGTGGCCTGACTTGAGATGCTCGTGGAGGATCATCGCCCTGCCGCGATGTTCCATGAGGAAATCAATCCAAGGTTCGGCGATTTCTCTTCGAGATTCTGCCTCTTCGGGGGAGATATGCACCATGAAGTGCAGCCCAGTCGCCTCTTGAAGTTCCTCATCTTCTGGAAGAAACCGGATGGCCTGGTGAGGGCCCCTGACTCCTGCGAGCACGGCATCAAGCTGCTTGAAGTAGATGTCGGTGTGCCGATACCCTGGGAGAGGACTGGCTAAGTCGGAAGGCATCGAAGAGGTGAGTTGGCTGTAAAGGGCCAACCCTCGTCCGACCTGGAAGGCCACATGGTCTCGTTGGTCCTCTGCGACTCCTCCGAGCGATTTGAACGTGACAACGTTCGGGATTCGGTGCATGAGCCGCCAAACAGACCAGCCATGTTCGTCGCTGATGTCCAGGTAGTTCGACTGAAACCGGGTGGGGACGAGTGTTATGGGGACCCAATCTTCGGGGTGAATTTCGAGCGCTTTGCGTTGGGCCCGGATGCAAGCCATCATGGAATCCATGACCCGATAGGGGCGAGTGAAAACGTTGCTATTTACCTTTTGAAGGAGGTATTCGGTGCCCGAACTATCCTTGAGCCAATACGTGTGGAGGTTGATGTTTCCCTTCTCGGGGAAATCATCGAGTTGGATGGGGACGTCCACTTGGAACTGCGAGACGATGTACGCGAGGTCGTCGGGCGAATAGCTCAGCGTGCCGCCGTTCAAACCCCTCGGGCGGTGTGGTGCGTCATGTACAAGTGTTAAGGCCATCGTCGAACCAAGCCCCCTGAGTATACGCCATTCTTGGCGAGCGTTCAAAAGTTTTTCTTTTGGACCTCCTGGTAATCTGCTCGCCATGCTCGCGCAGGTTCCCCAGGAGGGATCGACTGTTCTCTCGATCGACTCGTATGTTTGGCAGTCAGCGGATGCATGGAGACCGGGCACTGAGGTGTCCCTCGGGCTTCGCCCTCGGGGACTCGAGGTGGCGTTCCGGGTCGATGACAAGTATGTTTTGGCGCGAACGCAAGAGTACGATGGTCCGGTTTATTTAGATAGCTGCGTCGAGTTCTTTTTTCAGCCGAACATGGCCGGTGAGGGGCCGTATTTCAACATCGAGATCAATGCCGCCGGTGGGGTGAAGTTCAATCGACAGGCTTCCAGAGGTGTGGAGCGAGTCAACATTCCGGCTTCTGTGCTGCTGGACTTGGCGGTGGACCCAGGGACGGTTTTCTTTCCGGAGCATGAAGGTCCGATGGTGTGGTCCGTGCGATTCACGATCGATTTTGAGGCTCTCTCGGAGTATGCTGCCGTGGATCGTGAGGGGTGGAAAGGGAACTTCTACAAGTGCGTCGAGGAGAATTCACATCCTCACTTCGGGAGTTGGGCACCCATCGGGACAGAAAAGCCCGACTTTCACCGGCCCGAGTTTTTCGGCTCTCTTCTGTTCAAGTGAGTCTTATGGGAAGCCGCCTCGGCCCAAGGCCAATCCCTCGCCCCGACAGAGTCGGGGCTCTGCCCCGAGGCGGCTTCATCCCCGGATGGACCGGGGATGACATCACCCCGCGTTAGGCCTTGCGGCGTCGTCGAACAACGGCGAGAGTGAGACCGCCCAGCGCAAGGAGTGTGCCTGGTTCTGGAGCCACGACGACCGCCATGCTGACCGGATTTTGGAGAACTGAGCCACCAAAGGTTCCGCCGAAGGAGCTAATGACTGGATCCCATCTCTCGATGAGTCCGGCTGTGTTGGCCGCATTGCGGCCGGCGATGTACATGATCTTGTTGTGCCCGACACCAAGAGCTTTCGTGGCCGAAAAGTTTGTTGCGTTTAGCTGAAGAAATCCAGTTCCGCCGTTCGCGAAGCCCTCTTGGATAGAGAACACGGTGCTAAGGCCCGTGGCAAAATACATCCGCCCGTTGTTGGCTATCATCTGCCCCTCGCCCGTCGTCCCAAACACCGATGCTGCCGACGTGGCTAGAACCGTTCCCGAAGTCTGGGAGGTTCGTACAACCGTCTGGGTAGAGTGGACCGCGGTGTACAAAAAGCCATCTGACCCTATGCCAATGCCGCCCTGGTTACTACCAGACAAAAGCATCGAGCCCAATAAGGTTCCTGTGGAAGAGAACCGGTCTGTGAGACCGGAGCCCGAGATGATGAACTCTCCGTTCGCTCGGCGCACTGCTTGAATAGGCTCTATGTAGCCGGATGATGTTACGGCGGAACCTTCACGCCCCCCGCTGTTGTAGTTGAACCCCAGAATCTTCACTCTCGCGCTCGCAGCATCGTTGTCCACCACCCAGACTCGATTGTTTGCCTGGTCGAGCATGATGGCCTGTGGGTCATTCAGCCACCCCGCTCCGAATGATCCAAAGTAGGCTCCGCTTTCCATATCAAAGCGGTGAACGCTTCGCGTCCCGGCGTCAAGCACTAACCCTAATTCGAACGAAGCCTGAGCCCCGGCAGTCACGACGATGAAGAGCCCAGCAGTCTGAGCAGATTTTTTCCAGTTCATTTTTTGGTCCTCTCGATACCCGCAGTAAGGTGCGGTTCCTAGCCTATTATAAGACAATATCTGTTTGGCTCAAAGAGGACCTGCACAGATTTCTACAGAGGATGTAACTCCAGCGCTTCAAAAGCAGGACAGGATCGTGGCATCTGCCACGATCCTTTATCCAATGCCCCGACCAAGCCGAGGCTGAACGAGTAATCGTCTCAGGCTTTTCGTCGTCGTCGGACAACAGCGAGTGTGAGACCGCCCATCGCAATGAGTGTTCCTGGTTCTGGAGCCACGACAACGGCCATGCTGACCGGATTTTGGAGAACCGAGCCCCCAAAGGTGCCGCCGAAGGAGCTGATGACAGGATCCCATCGTTCGATGAGACCGCCTGTGTTTGCGGCGTTGCGGCCAGCGATGTACATGATCTTGTTGTGTCCGACCCCAAGAGCTTTTGTCGCCGAAAAGTTCGTTGCGTTGAGCTGAAGAAATCCAGTTCCGCCATTCGCGAAGCCCTCTTGGATAGAGAACACGGTGCCAAGGCCGGTGGCAAAGTACATCCGCCCGTTGTTGGCTATCATCTGCCCCTCTCCGGTGGTCCCAAAAACCGACGCCGCCGAGGTGGCTAGAACCGTTCCCGAAGTCTGGGAGGTTCGCACGACCGTTTGCGTGGCGTGGACAACGGTGTACAGAAAGCCGTCAGCCCCGATGGCGATGCCTCCT
>CAZBXR010000100.1:0-5241 GCA_964496145.1 uncultured Chthonomonas sp.
GTGGACGTTCTCTCTATGAGTGCGACCCCGATTCCGAGGACCTTGAGCATGGCGCTCATGGACATTCGGGAGATGTCGCTCATCAACGATCCACCCCCCGGCCGTCTTCCGATCCGCACCTTCGTCAGGCCCTACGCAAGCGAAGTTGTTCGCGAAGCCGTTCTGCGCGAACTCGCCCGTGGGGGACAGGTTTACTATGTTTTTAACCGCGTGACGGGAATCTATCACGTCGCCGAAAAGCTCAAGCAATTGGTACCGATGGCCCGAATCGGAGTGGCGCATGGCCAAATGTCAGAGAATGAGCTGGAGCCGATCATGGTGGCCTTCATCCGTGGCGAGTTGGACATCTTGGTCTCCACCACGATCATTGAGAATGGTCTCGACATTCCCAATGCGAACACTATGGTGGTAGAAAACGCCGACAAGCTGGGGCTTTCTCAGCTCTATCAGCTTCGCGGCCGAGTCGGACGAAGTGACCGCCAGGCCTACGCCTACTTACTTTATCAACGAGATTCCAATCTGAGCGAGAATGCAATGGCGAGGCTCCAGAGCCTTCAAGAGTTTTCAAGCCTTGGGACCGGCTACTCGCTTGCTTTCCGAGACCTTCAGATTCGGGGGGCAGGCGACCTCCTTGGGGCGAAGCAAAGCGGCACCATGAACACCGTCGGGTACGAGCTTTACACGAGGATCATCGCCGAGGAACTCGAGTTTCTCAAGCATCATGCCGACGGAGGTACCCCGAGCGGGCGATCCTATCGCGATCCGCTCGAGGGGCTGGAGCCCCTGCCTACCGTAGACCTTCCGGTGAAGGCGCTTGTCCCTGAGGAATACATCCCAGATCAGGCACAGAGACTCTTTTGCTACCAGTCGATGATGAGCAGCCGCACGTTTGACGAGCTGAAAAAGGTGCAAGAGGAAACGGAAGACCGATATGGCCCCTCGCCGGCCGAGGTGGTGGCGGCCTATAGCATCATGAATCTTCGGATGCGAGCAAAGGACTTGTTCATCAAGAAGATTGATGGACAGGGTGGACGACTCGTGGTGGACTTCACCGATGATGTCGATTTGCCCCCACGCCTCTGGTCGATCATGGCTCGTAAAAATCGTGGCGCGGGCCTCGCCCGACAACAATATGTCTGGCCCTTTGCTGGCTCGCCGATCGATGCGTGCTCGGAGATGTTACGCACAATGGATGAAGGATTGAAAGAGATCGAGAAGCACCTCACCTCCGCCGGGCTGTAGAAAAAACTGCGGAAAATTTGTGATTCCAGCATCAACCCTGTAGTGTTTTTAGTTCAAACGCGGTATTGTACGGTCGAATGAATCAAGCTCCAAAAGGTCCTAAAAAGCGACCTACGCTCCGTGACGTGGCCACGGCAGCGGGAGTTTCGGTGCAAACGGCCTCCCACGTGCTCGCGGGAACCAAGACTGCAAGAGTCTCTGAGCAGACCCGGGAACGAGTGCACGAGGCGGCGAAGGCGCTTCGGTATGAACCCAACCGTTCGGCCCAGGCCATACGCTCTGGGAAAAGCTACTTGATCGCTCTCTGGATGCCGATTGACCGTCAGGTTTTAGCGTATCTGAAGATCCTGAATGAGCTTTCGACATGCGCAAAAGGCAGTCAGTACGACCTTGTGATTTTTGGTCTCACTCTGGAAGATGCCTTGGGTGCGAATCCAAAGCCTCCCCGAATGTGCCCGGTTGACGGGGTGATTTCTGCAGACTCAGGCAAGGCGATTGAGAAGTTTAGAAGTGAGGCGATGAACGATAACATCGCCGTGAGCATCCTTGGCTACGAAACCGCTCGAAATGGAGACAGTGTGACGTGGCGACTCATGGAGTCGAGTGCCGATGTGATCGAGCTGATGTTGCAACGAAACCGCCGAAGAATCGTGCATGTCACGCCCCGGTTCATCTACGACTCGTATCCCAATGAGCGCCGCCGACGCGGTTATACAGAGACCATGGAAAAGCATGGCCTCGACCCCATCTTGATTCCTGTCGATGGGGAGCTGCCGGGGGCGGCTGAACAAGCTATGAGCTTGTATCTACAAGACCATGAGACTCCCGATGGCGTCTTTTGTTTTTCCGATCCACTTGCGATCGGGGCCGCGCGAGCGTTGCACGCGAGCGGAGCGGATATCCCTCAGGCGTGCGAAGTTTGGGGTGTTGGGAACTACCCCGAGGCAGAAGAGTTCTTCGTCCCGATCAGCACTCTGCGGACTCCTTACGAAAAGATTGTTCCCCAGGCATTCGATTGGATCGTGGAACGGATCGAAGATCCAACAATTGAGCCAAGATATATGGAGTTTCCGCTTGATATCGTCGATCGTACGGGTTTTTGACAATTTCTGAACATTCGGGATGCAACAAAACCCGCTCACCCGTATTCTAATCATCATGTTTCGAGTCCACAATTCACGGCGAACCGGTACCGCCGCTCTCGCTGTTTTTCTACTTGCCGCCACTGCGCTTGCGGCAGATACTCCCGTTGCACTCAAACGAGGCGGGAAGGCGGGGGATTCGCACGTCACCAAGGTCACGATTACTCTGGATGTGGAAGGATCGACCATGACATTGGAATCCAAAGTCAAGGAGACGCTGAAGACTCTGGAGAAGGACGGCAGCTACAGCACGGAAATCCAGTTTGTCGGTGGATCGATGAGCTTCGACGGTGAGTCGGAAGAGATTGAAGCCGATGACGCCAAAGAAGTGAGCGAGTTCGGGAAGCGCGGAGAGCTCAAGAGCGTCGACAAGTCCGAAGACGAGATGGATACGGACAGCAATCGGTTGTCCACCATAGTCGGCATCATTTATCCGGAAAAGCCGGTCAAAGTCGGCGACAAGTGGAGCTACGAAGGAAAGTCGAATGACAAGCTCGGCACTAGAGACCACAAGGGAACCTACGAAGTGCTCGCCAGCGAGAAAGTAGGCTCGGCGGAGTGCCTCAAAATCAAAGTGACGGCCGCCGAAACAGAAGGCGATGACCCCGCGAGCGTCGAATCTGTGATGTTCCTCGATATTGCCACTGGAACCGTGGTGAAGGGCGAAGGAACGATTAAGAACATGCCGTTTGGCGACGAACCGTTTCCGAGTGACGCGAAGTTTGTCGTAGAGCGGGTTGCTGAATAAACTCTAGTTTTCAGCCGTTTGTTTCAAGTCCAAGGTTGCTCCATCAACCTTGGACTTGAGTCATTTTTCGAGGGTCATCTCTTGTGAGGGCCTCGTATAAAAGAGTAGACATACAGACACATTACTCAGAAATTTTTGAGCTGATGAGGAGAGATTTTTCAGATTCGCCATCATAATATAGTAGACATTATGATACTATTATTTTATGAGTTCCGCCACGCGAGCCCCTTTTCGCCTTTGGCTAGAATGGCAGCATTACTACGCTGACCCCGACCTTTCGCATCCGCAGATTGTTGCAAAAGGAAAGGTTGTGTTCGATACCAATATCGTCGCAGCGAGGCACGGGATTGTGCCCGGCATGGCGCTCCACCAGGCACTCCCCCTTGCTCCCGGCTGCGTTGTAAAGCCCTGGAAGCCCGATCCGGCGCGCGCCGAATCGTGGCTGTATCTCTGCACCACGTTCTCGGATGTTATCCAGCAGGGAGAGGAGCACCAGGCCGTACTTGATCTCAGCGCCCACCCCGACCCTCTCGACATCGCGTTGCGCCTCATTGAGCGCCTTCAGGAGTTCGCTTTGTTGCCCCCCTCAGATCTGAAACCGGTCGCGCCCCTCACGACCGAGGAGGCTCTTCGCGTCCACGGTGGCGATCTATGGCGACAAGACTATCGAGTCCCTCAGGATCGTCGTTCGGCACCTGCATCGATGCCGACCCCGGCTTTCTTCACCCCGACGAGTGCGACATGCGCTCGCCCCGGAGCCCCGTATGGTCTTTTGCGTTGCGGCACAGGCCCTGCCACATGGGTTTCCATGCTTGCATGTCGCTATGGCGCCCCTCTGCTCACACGCAACGACTCCAGTCCATTCTTAGCAACTTTGCCTACTGCCGATCTCATACCTGTCGATGAATCAGACCGGCACAAACTTGAAACGCTGGGTTACCGAACGATCGGAGCAGTGGCTCAACTTTCGCTCGATATCTTGCTCAGGCAATTTGGAACCTCGGCCTACACGATTGCGCGAGCCGCACGCGGCGAGCACAGAGACGCGATAGTTTCGACGTTTCCTGCCGGATGCCTTCAAGAATCCTTGCGCTTCGATGGCCCCGTCAACGATGCCCAAGTGATCGAAGCCGCATGGGTCACCATAGCGCGAAACCTTGCTCAAAAGCTTACGGGTCAGCAAGCGCTCACGATTGCCGTCACTCTCGAGCTCGAAACCGAGGAGGAAGTGACTCGGCAACGAAGTTTTAAGCGACCCGTCTATGATCTCACGGGGATCGTCGCGAGCTTGCGTGTTCTTGGCACAACGATCCCTGAACAAGAATGCGCCATCGTTCGGCTGACGGCGAGACTGAGTGGATTGCAACCTATTCGAACCCAACAGCCTACTTTCCACTTCGCCAAACAACAAGCGCACCCCGACGACTGCATCAAAACCCTCCAAGCCGCCCTTGGCGACAACGCCATTGTTCGTGCAAGCCGTATCGAAAGCCCGCGCCGCAAGCGCATTCTCCAAGACTGGCGCCATGCAACCGGATGGAATTGAGACCCTGGCTCGCTGGCGAGAGCGCGGCGAGTGGTGGAATGGCGATCCCGGGCGTGAAGTCCACCGCTTCATCGATGCCCAGGGCATTCGGCGTGAAGTGATCGAGGATGTCGCGCCCGAGGGCGAGGACCCAACGAGCGAGATACGCATTCGGCGTATCCGCGATGAGAAGGTGAACGTTGCCAATGGCCATTACGAGCGGCCCCGATTTGGAACGAAACGCACCACCGAGGTCGCGGCAGTGTTTCTCCATGCTCTGAGTGCTTATTCACAAGGGCGAAGCACCATGCATGCCGCCGAGATTCCCGCGTTCGCCGCCACAAAAGGGTACGCCGTGGCTCTGCTTGCTGACCGGTTTGGCCTCGTGGGCGCGAGAGAGTTTGTGGCGACGGCGAAAACGGTGGATATCAAACCGCTCCTCGGAGCGACTTTCGAGATGGACGATGGCGGGGAGATCGTCCTCGTGGCAAAGAATGCCGAGGGATATCGCTCGCTTTCGCGCTTGATCACCGCGTGCCACCTGCACGAGCCGCGACTTTTTCCCCTCTGCAACTGGCAGCGCC
>CAZBXR010000101.1:0-5038 GCA_964496145.1 uncultured Chthonomonas sp.
TTGCCTTCAAGGCTTAACGTAATCGCACTTGCCTCAAACCCTCCGATGAGGATGGGGAGCTTGCGGTCTCCATCGGAAAGAAGAACAAACCGCTGGATATTGCCATTGTGATCCGAGGCGAACACGCCCTCTACACTCACCTCGATAGGGTCAGACCCGTCGATCCCGTCCCCTTCGAGAGAGTCTCCCCCGTATGGAAAGAACGGTGGAGGGAGTTCTAGTCCTTCTTGATCGTCGTCGTACTCTTCCGGCATTTGATCTCAGGATACCGCGAGGGTTTTACTTCACGTTGCGAAGGTAATCGGTGTATGGGCGGCACTGCGTGAGCTCCGGCGAATCGAAGAATGGGAGGGCTCGTGCCAAAGCCTTGGCGGTGTCAATATTCGTCACACAAGCGATTCCCGCCTCGATGCAAGCTCGGCGCAGCCGTCTCGCTTCATCTGTGCTTGTTCCTCCGGGCGAGGGAGTGTCGATCATCAGGGCGAGTTTTCCTTCCACGATGTAGTCAATCAGCATCGGCGAACCATCCTGAATCTTATTGACTCTTTCCGATGGAATGCCCGCTTCGGCGAGGACTCGGTGCGTGCCCTCGGTCGTCACCAACCCGTAGCCAGCGTCAATCAACTTTTGCCCGAGTTCGGCAGCCCACTTCTTGTCGAGATCGTTGAGGGTGAGAGCGACGAGTTTCCCCGCCCGAAATGTTATATGGCTCGCGACCATGGCCTTGTACAATGCCGCAGAAAACTCAAAGTCGATCCCTAAGATTTCTCCCGTGCTCTTCATCTCGGGTCCGAGACTGGGTTCCACCCGCGTCAACTTTTGAAAACTAAAGACCGGAGCCTTCACGGCCACAAGGTGGGACTGGATCATGTCCGAGGCGCCGTATTCTTCCGCGGGCACCACTCTCCCGCCGACGCGAGGCGCGAACGCCTTTGCCTCTTCTACCACCCAATAGGCGGGCACCGGGAGATCGGGTTGGGCGCACCAAATGCCACTGGCGTAGCCCAAATCTCCGAGCTTCTGACCCATCATCGTTCGGGTCGCGAGCTGAACCATGGGGATCCCAGAGACCTTGCTCAAGTAGGGGACTGTACGGCTGGCTCGAGGGTTCACCTCGATGACGTACACCGTTTTGTCCATCACAACGAACTGGATGTTCATGACCCCACGAATGCCCAGTTTCTTCGAAAGAGAGCATGCGACCTCCACCATCCGTTGCTGGACCTTTCTTGGCAAGGTTTGGGGGGGGTAAACCGCCATGGAGTCTCCGCTGTGGACCCCTGCCCGCTCAATGTGCTCCATGATTCCAGGAACCAGGGTGTCGATTCCATCGGAAATGACGTCCACTTCGGCCTCGATGCCGAGAAGGTACTTGTCGACCAGAACGGGGGCCTCGGGGTTCGCTTCTTGGGCGAGTTGGAAGAACTCTCGGAGTTGGGCCTCCGTGTGGCAAATCTCCATCGCCCGTCCTCCGAGGACAAAACTTGGTCGCACCAGTACGGGCAGCCCTACCTCTGCGGCCACCGCCAGCGCCTCTTCGATGGAGTTCACGGCGCGCCCGGGAGGTTTTGGCACTCCCAACTCTGTCAGCAGTTCGTCGAAGAGTTGGCGGTCCTCCGCCAAGGCGATGCTTCTAAAATCGGTGCCGAGAACGGGAATCCCCGCCTTATGGAGGGGCTCGGCGAGATTGATGGCAGTTTGGCCGCCAAACTGACACACAACGCCAATCGCGTTTTCGTGTTCGTAGACGCTGACCACGTCGCTCAGCGTGACGGGTTCGAAGTACAAACCATCTCCCGTGTCGAAGTCCGTTGAGACCGTTTCCGGGTTGTTGTTCAGGAGAATCGCGCGATAGCCGATTTCTTGTAAAGCCCAGACGCAATGGACACAAGAATAATCGAATTCGATGCCCTGGCCGATCCGAATCGGTCCGCTACCCAAGACCAACACTGTGGGCTTCATCAGGCCTGATTGTAACAGGAATCAGGCCTGGTCTGCCGGTTCGTTTTGCACGCTTAGTGGTGCTCTTCTTCTTCCTTGGCGGATTCTGCGAGAACATCATCGAGAGTCTTGCTCTTCATGTCCTCCACCATCTTCTGCCGAAGATCGGGAGCGATGACCGCGGGGATTGGGTGAGCGAGGCGGTAAAGAACCACATCATCAGGAAACTTCTTTCGCCCTTCATTCGCGAGTTGATAGGATCGGGAAAGATTTCCCGTGGCTCTATCGAGCAGGGCGAGCCAACGGTAGGAGGATTCCAGCGCCTCAAGGTCTTGCTCTTGCAAGCGATCAAACTCCGCCGATCCAATCTGAATCGCCTTGAGAAATGGATCGACACAACGCTCGATGTCCTTCCCTTTTCGGAGCAAAACGCTCCCTAACTCGTTGTGGATCGACACGCTTCGCGGATTGTGCTCAAGCCCCTGAAGGAGATACTCCTCAGCCTTCGGCACGCACCCCTTGGGATTGCCCCAACAGATGACGGCGGAGCCTACAGTCCAACCCTGGATAAATTGAGGGTCCAGCATCGTCATGAGGCGAAAGAGCGGAAGAGAATCCCGGGGGGAATTGTGGCTATGCCCCTTCATGTCCTTGTAGGCTTTGGTCGCCCGCTCTATATCGCCGAAGATGCCTCGAAAGTCGTCTTGCTTGCTCGGGACACTGGTCGTGATTTTCGAGTCGTCATGCAACCCTTTATCGTGGTTGTCGCTTGTCCCAACGCCCTTTTTCCCCGCCTTGATCTCAAGTTCGGAGAGGGGCCGCATCTCTACGCCGTTGTGCAAATAGAGGTCCGCGCGGAGCCAGAGCCAAGACGAGAGATTTGATCGAAACTCGCCCAAAAGCGAAGCGCTTGCATGAGACTCGTGGACATCAAGCGCGTTGGATTGAGTCGCTGGATTGACAATGTCTTTGGTGGTTTGCACTCCCAGGCCAGTTGAGCCGACCGCAGCAAACGCGCCTAAGTACGCCGTGTAGCTTGTCCACTTTTTCATGGTTAGAGTGCCCTCGTGCGGAATTTCAGCCAGCTGATCAGGATCATCGCAGAGGAGTAGATGACGGCATAAGCCAGAAGGGCCCCCATCACCCAGCCAGGAACAGGCCCCCAGTTAAGGTTTGCCGCCCGCGATCCAAAGTCGAAGAGACTGTAATGCGGGAGCACAGCGTTGATGCCCTCGAAGGCCATCTTCATTCCGGTTCCACTGGCATCGTAGGCCATGGTGAAACCCCGAGAGATCACGCTCGTGCCGAAGGCGAGTATGAAGCTGAGCGTGGCAGCCGCCGAAGGCGTCATATACAGGCTCAGTGCGAGGGTTACAGCGCACAGCACCGCTAAACCGAGGATCTTGGCAAAAACGTACTGAACCATGATTGCCTCGAATTGAACGTGGAACAGCGCCAGGGCGAGAGCCGTGAGACTGCAGAGGATGAGAAAACTGAGAGTTGTGACGCAGACCGCCCCAAGCCACTTCCCAAGGAGGAGATCAAACCGCGAAATGGGACGTGCGAGCAAAGGATAGAGAGTCCTGTTCTTGAACTCGTCGGGGAGCATCCGCGCCGAAGTGAGAACACCGATGATCGTACTGAACACGCCGAGGACGGTCCCGGCGAGATCTTTCACAAATGCCTGTAGACCGTTCATTCCGAAGAATCCAAGCGCACTTGAGCTGATTAGAATTAAAAAGCCGAGGATGGCCACGACCCAAAGGTCTTTCCGACGAACCGATTCGAGAATGACGCCTCGCGCCAAAGATTTCCAAACACGAATTTTCACGCTGCACTCTCCAGTGAGTTCACAAAGTAGTCTTCCAGGTTGCCCTCTTGGGCGAGGATATCGAGAATCTTTCCGCCGCCGGCTTGAACTCTCACCACGGATTCGAGCAGGCTGTCTTTTGAATCAAAGCAAGCCTCCACGGCTCCGTCCGCTAAGATTTCAAGATCGTCAGTGAGCCCCACCATCGAGATGTTTCCGGAATACCGGATTCGATACTGGCGGAGCGTTTCCTTCAGCGACGAGAGCCGCTGGGTATCCACGAGTTCGCCCTTGTCGATGAGGAGAATTCGGTCGCAGAGCATATCGACCTCGGCGAGTTCATGGCTTGAGAAAAAGAGGGTTGCCCCGGCCTTCTGTCGCTCGAGGAGGAGGTTTCTGAGTTCTCTCCTTCCCACCGGGTCTAGGCCGCTAGTGACTTCATCAAGAATGAGGAGTTTGGGGGAGCCAAGGAGAGACTGCGCGATACCAACCCGCTGCAGCATCCCCTTACTGAGGGTTCGGTTCTGACGGTTCATCGCGACCGCGACGCCGACGATGTCAAGGAGATTCTTCGACTCTTCGATAAGAGCCTTCCCTCGCAATCCCTGCAACTCGCCGTACAACCTCAAGGTTTCCAATGGAGTGAGATAGGGGTAGTACATCGCCACCTCCGGGAGGTAGCCGATCTGTTTCCGGCTGTCTTCGCTCCCGGCAGGAAGGCCGAAAATCTGGCCTTGCCCTCCTTCTTGCGAGATAAATCCCATCAAGAATTTGAGAGTCGAGGACTTCCCTGCCCCGTTCGGTCCAAGAAATCCGACGATCTCGCCGGGCTCTACTCGGAAGGAGAGATCACGCACCGCGTGAACTGGGGGCTTGCCTTTTCGTGTATACGAAATAGACAGATTCTCTACAAGAATTGCTGGGTCCATAAGCTTTACTCAATAAATTGGCAATAAAGCTGGAATCCTCAGACTGATTGTGAGGTTTTTTAACCCGAAAGGTTAACTCGCCTTACTTCGATCGAGGGCGATGATCCGTTCACCCTTGCGAAGATAGATGTGCCACTGGGCGTGAACTAAGCGGCTCATGGGCGAAAGCGCCACCCCACTCCGGAAGAACATTGAGTCGGCGGGGTCTTGAAAAGTTTGGACAACGGACCCACTGAGTTGAATGGGGCCCAGTTCGTCCTCGATTTCAATCTCGACGGTGGACCCGACCGGAATCGCAAACGGAACCTTGAGTCCTACACCACCCGGGGAAATGTCGACCACATCCGCGAGCATTCGT
>CAZBXR010000102.1:0-4894 GCA_964496145.1 uncultured Chthonomonas sp.
TGCCGCTTTTACCGGTGTTTGCACCCAAGAATTCTGTGATATGACCGCTGGCCTGGGCGCCTATGCCGATCTCGGGGCCGTTGTCTATGGCATCAGCTGCGACACCGCGTTTTCCCACGCCGAGTGGGCAAAGAAGAACAATATCGGCATCACCCTTCTATGCGACTTCTCGAAGAGCACCACCCAGGCGTACGACGTCGTGCTTTCAGATCTCGTCGGCATGGGACCGGCTTCGAAGCGAGCCGCGTTCGTTATCGATCGTGAAGGGATCATTCGCTACAGCGAAGAGACCCCAACCCCTCTCGATCTCCCCAATTTCGAAGCCGTGAAGGCGACCCTTCAGTCGCTCAACAGCGTCAGCGCCTAAAACAAGGCGCTAAAGCCTCCTACTCCCTCGGCATTGATCAAGATTGTCGAGGGAGTTTTGCTATTCCGTTGGGGGCCGGATACCAAAAAGAGCCATCACGTCAGGCTCGCGAAACCGTTTTGCGATGGGCATCGCCCATGCCGTCCAAATGAGCGTCGGAGCATTCATGTACAGTACAGCCAGGTGGATCCCATACGCCCATGCCGTTTTAGGTAGCAAGGGGAACAAAGCATTCGTAACCGCAAGAGTCAAACCTGCTGCCACGAGCAAGGGTTTGTAACCACCGATCACAACGGGAACCACACCCACTTGAAATGTGTCCGGCAAGAACGTGCAAGCAATGCTCAAAACAAAATTGATGACTGCCGTGACCCAGCAGAAGACCTTGTAGTCCCGTAAAGTTTTTGTGGCGGCGTTCATTGAGTCAAACTAGAGACGTGTGGAGGAGCGCGATTGAATATCCCATTTGATTCACTAAGTCTAGCCAGTGTGGTCTTCGAACTTGAACCCTTTCAACAGGGGAAGGTTCAAAAGGTGTTCGCGATCGACGCCCACACCGTTTGTCTGGAGATCTACCGGGGAGAGGTGTGCTACATCGAGCTATCCTGGGATCCAGAACGCCCCCGTCTGACTTACCGGTTCAATCGTCCGGAATCAATTCCTGCGACTCCCTTCGTCACCGATCTTCGGCGTTATCTCCTCTCGTCACGATTGGATTCAATCCAGCAAGTCGGGTATGACCGGATAGCCCTTTTCACTTTTTCCAATCCGGAAGGGCATTTCGTTCTCGTCGCCGAGATTATGGGAAAGCACTCGAACCTCCTCCTCGTCGATGGGCACAAGAAAATCTGTGCGGCGGGCAAGTGGGTTTCTAGCAAGATGAGCAGAAGGGTCATTCGGCCGGGCGGTCCTTACGAGCGACCTCCTACCCACGATCAGGTGCCGCTCGATCAGGCAAGGCCAGAGGATCCGCTCGAGGGAGTCGAAGGGATGAGCCCTTTTCTCCGGAAGCTAGTTCCGGTTCTTGGGCTCCAACGAATTCAAAAAGCCTTCTTGGAGCGAAGCTTCGAGCCCACCATGGATGCGGCCGGCATCCCCTATCCCCTTCGGAGGTCAGAATCAGACACTCCCCTGGCCGCCTACGGGCCGAGCGCTAGTGATTTCTACGGCGTAGAATCGCACGATCGCACCCACGACCGCGAGCGATCCCAATTGTTTGGATTGCTGAGCAGGACAGTAAAGTCCAAGGAAAAGCGGCTCGCAGAGCTCGACGCGGCGGAGGCGAGCGCCAAGAATGCGGCCGTGGACCAGGAGGACGGGAATCTCCTCCTCGCCTATCAGCACCAGATTCCGCCGGGCGCGGCATCGGTCGAAGTCTGGGACATGGAAGGGAATCCGAAGACCTTACCGCTTGATCCGAACCTTTCTGCGCTTGAAAATGCGCAAAGGCTTTTCAAAAGAGCGAAGAAAGGGAAGTCAGGTATTGCTCACCTGCGTGAGCAGCAAGAGCTTCTGAAATCCGACCTGACCACGCTACATTCACTTCTCGCCCTTTTGGGGCCAGAATGCTCGGACCAAGATCTAGAATTCTGTCGAACCGAGGCGTTGAAGCGTCGGTTTCTCACGCAGCAACAGGCCCCGACTGAGAAAGGGAAGGCGGCCCCGAGGCCGTACGAAGGGCACTCGATTCGTACGCTCCAGACTCCGGGCGGATGGCAACTGCTTTACGGAGAAAACGCGACCTCGAACGACTACCTCACGCTGCGTGTGGCGAAACCAAACGACTATTGGTTTCATGTGCGAGGAGGTCCAAGCGCCCACGTTGTCTTGCAAACATTAGGCAAGCCCGAAAAGGTGCAGAAGGCCGACTTAGAGTTTGCGGCCCGAACCGCGGCACGGCTCAGTTCGAGCAAACATAGTTCTGTGGTCGCGGTCGACGTCACGCTGAAAAAGTACGTGCGAAGACCGAAGGGCGCCGCCGTGGGGATGGCTGCTTACACGCACGAAAAAACTCTGCACGTATCGCCAGATTTGAATTAGGGCTTGGCTTTCTTCTTCGCCTTCAGAAAGATATCCAGCGCCTCGGCTTGATCTTCCACAGCTAGCGAAGGAGACATTCTCAGAGCGTCCATCACCTCGTAGTGCCCAATGGCCACGGTGATACTCTTTCGATCCTTCGGATCCTTCGATTCTACGATCATGAGCCGCGCAGGACCCTGAGTCCAAAACCGGTAGGTCGATTGCTCCGTAAAAAAGGGGTCTCGGCAAGGCTGCCAAACGGCGTCGTGCTCGGCGACGATCTGGTTCACCACCGAGTCTGCGACATTCTCGAGCGTATACATGGCCAACACGACACGGCGATTGTCTCGCGAAGGAAGGTGGAGCACGGCAAGGCTTTGGCCTCGTCCTTCCCAGACCGTGGCCTTCATGGTGTCATGCCCCACGGGCGGTTCTTCCTCGAATTGGTAAGCCCCTTTTGGCTTTGGGAAAATACGGAGGACGTCATCTAGGTCCTCTCCGACCCTTACCAATTCACCGTTGTGAACCATGCCTAGGGCACCATCGGCGGGAGCGAGGGGCGTAGGCAACAAGATCGTTTGCTTGGTGGGCACGCCATCGGCGTTTACTTCGGGCGCCGGGGCTGGTTGCCCCGAGTTTGCGGTGGGTGCGCTGGGGCCCCCACAACCCACAGTGGTGAGCACACAGAAAAGGGCTGCCGCCGCAAGCTCTTTAGAGAATCTTTTCAATGCGATACCTTTGTTTTCCTGCGGGCGCATCCACTTCTACTTCCTCGCCCTCTTCGCGCATGAGAAGAGCGCTTCCAAGAGGGGAAGTGATGCTGATAAGATCGTTCGCCGGGTCAGCCTCGAAGCTTCCCACGAGCTGGATATCAAATTGATCATCGAAATCGAGGTCACGGATCGTGACTCGCGAACCGAGGTGCGCCATCACCCCATCGTGGTCGGGTCGCTCGATGATATGGGCGAGTTCAAGGACCTTTTCTAAGTCTGCAATGCGACCCTCCAAGCGAGTTTGGTTCAGCTTGGCTTCGTGGTACGCAGCGTTTTCCTTGAGGTCACCATGTGACTTTGCCTCTCGGATCGCGTCTGCAACATTGCGACGATCTTCGGACTTGAGCTTGTCGAGCTCCGCGCGGAGCTTGACAAAGCCTTCTTGAGTTAACAAAATCTGGTTGGACATGGACGAATCAGGCTATTGTAGCAGACCCCCGCGACCGGAGTGGTCAAAATGGAAGCGTGGATCAAACTTCCATCTCGGTTGTCGTTGTCTCTTATTGTACGAGGGATTTGCTCGCCGCGTGCCTCCGAAGCCTGTCAGAAGCCCAAGAAGTGATCGTAGTGGACAACGCAAGCACCGATGGGAGCGCCGAAATGGTACGCACCGAGTTTCCCCATGTCAGGCTCATCGAATCTGGTCGAAACATAGGTTTTGGCCCCGCCTGCAACGTCGGGGCAGACGCAGCGACGAACGAAATCGTGTTGTTTCTCAATTCGGATGCCGTGGCTCGGCCGGGCTCGCTCGGAATTCTTCGAAAAGTCTTTAAGGACCCCTCTGTCGTAGCCGCCGGGGGCAGGTTGGAGTTTCCAGACGGGAAAGTTCAGCCAAGTTGCTGCTCGGAGCTCACCCTGTGGCGGGTGTTTTGCGAGCAAACCTGGCTGGAAAAGTTTTTTCCGAAATCAAGGCTCCTCAACGGCTATTGGTTGACTCGCTGGCTCCCCTCGGATCAGTTGAGCGAGGTGGAGCAGGTGATGGGGGCATGCTTAGCGGTTCGGTGGGGATCCGAAAGGTTTGACGAAGACTTTTTCTTGTATGCCGAGGATACGGAGTTTTGCTACCGGCTTCGCCGGCAAGGCTTGATCAAGTACGAGCCGCGGGCGATTTTTACGCATGAACTGGGGGCGAGCACGTCCGCCCGGCGGTGGTGGTCGGTCGCCATGTACAACCGTGGAAAGGAGCTTTACTTTGCCAAGCACAAAGGGAAAGGGGCCGCAGCGGCTTGCTTTGTGCTGAATCGTGCAGGGGCATTTTTGCGTCTGTTGGCGGCGATTCTTGTCCTGGGAAGAGGCGGAAAAATTCAACTTTTCTGGCGGGTTTTGACCGCGCCAGCGCTAGGCCCTCGACTTCCTCACGATTCTTGAGGGATTCCCCTTGAAAGGGAGACCTCCACCCTGGTAAAATAGATTCCACGTGAGCCCCACGCGACCCTTAACCGGGTGTCATGGTGCTCGTCGGCGTCGGGTTGCCCGCGCCAAACCCCTTATTAGGATTAAGAAGAACAAGAATGGCACGAGCTAAATTCGAACGAAAGAAGCCGCACGTTAACATCGGCACCATCGGGCACGTTGACCACGGCAAGACGACTTTGACTGCCGCGATCACCGGCGTTCTCCAAGTCAAGGGTCTTGCGCAAGCACGACGCTACGACGAGATCGACTCTGCACCGGAAGAAAAGGCGCGTGGGGCTCACGTGGAATCTATTTTACCAGGGTGGAGGTCTCCCTTTCA
>CAZBXR010000103.1:0-4750 GCA_964496145.1 uncultured Chthonomonas sp.
CCGCCAGAGGTGGTGGACTTCCAGATGTCTCCACCGTAAACGAAAACAACGGTTTGTTGATCGGAATGAACAATGGTGTGGCTGTTTCCTCGAACGGTTCGCTCCTTTCTTTCGACTTCAACTCCAAGCAGCCTCAAGTTCTTCTCGAAGGATTGTCGGGCATCTCGGTGAATGCGGATCGTTCGAAGATGGCGTATGCGCTTGGCCCCCAAATTCACATCGTCCCCATGGCTCCGGGGGCACAACCTGGACAGGGCCGAGTGAATACCGATGCGGTGGAAGCGACGATTGATCCCCGAGCTGAGTGGTACCAAATCTTTAACGAGTGCTGGCGATACATGCGGGACAACTTCTACGATCCGAACTTCGGGGGCGTTGATTGGAACGCCATGAAGGCACGGTATCAGGCCTATCTGCCTTACATCACGCACCGAAGCGATCTCAACTATGTGTTGGGAATGATGATCGGTGAACTTGGCACCGGACACGCCTATGTGGGCGGCGGGGATATGGGTCAAACGCGACCTGGATTCCCCACGGGACGACTCGGCGCCGATTTTGAGGACGTGAATGGCAAGATCAAGATCACGAAGATCTACCGAGGCGAAGCGTGGGATTCCGGAGTGCGAGGACCGCTCACCGAACCAGGTCTGAACGTGAAGGCTGGAGACTATCTGCTGGAGATTGACGGACGTGCTGTCGGTGGTCAAGTGACCCCAGAAGAGCTGTTGATCAACAAGGTAGGTCGGAATGTAGTTCTCACAGTGAACTCATCTCCCTCTCTTACAGGATCGCGAAAGATCACGGTTCGGCCTATCGGAAGCGAAGGTGAGATTCGGTACGACGATTGGGTGGAAACAAACCGCAAGAAAGTCCTCGCTATGAGCGACGGCAAGATTGGGTACGCCCACGTCCCTGACACATCGGAGCCGGGAATGATTGGATTTATTCGTGGCTACTATGCCTCATCGGATAAGCAAGCCTTCCTCATCGACGAGAGATTCAACGGTGGCGGAATGATCCCCACGTACTTCTTCGAGAAGCTCTTGCGAACGAGTACGACCGCGCTACGACCAAGGAACGGGGCCGACGTCGCGTTCCCGACGCAGTTGTTCGAAGGCCCGTCGGCGATGCTCATCAACGAGTACGCGGGTTCGGGCGGAGACATGTTCCCATGGCTCTTCCGAGCGCACAAGGTGGGCAAGCTCATTGGAACTCGCACCTGGGGCGGGCTGGTTGGAATCGCCGGAAGCGCTCCCGTCATTGACGGTGGATTCTTCACCGCGCCGTCCTTTGGCATCTACGACACCTCAAATGGTCAGTGGATTGCGGAGAACACGGGTGTGGACCCCGACATGAAGGTCGACCTCTCGCCAAGAGATCGGGCTCTTGGCTTGGATCCTCAACTCGAAGCGGGCGTTAAGCACCTTCTGGAGGAAATCAAGAAGGGCAACGTGAAGAAGTCCGTCGGGCCTAAGTTCGGGTCCACCAAGCCGGCGAAGAACTGAAGGAGCTCAAGGGAAAAGGGGGAAGGGGTTTAGAGGGGGTTAAAGGGGTTTAGAAGGGTGTAAAAGGGTTTAGTTGGGTCTAGAAGGGTTTAAAAGGGTGAAGGATGGGAATCTTGGAGCCTGAAAGATTCGGTATCTCTGGATCTTAGGTTTCGGAGACGATAGCCTGAACACTCCCGACCCCTCTAAACCCCCTACCCCCCTTTAGACCCTCTTGGACCCCTTTAAACCCTTCTAAACCCTTCTAAACCCTTCTAAACCCAATTCCCTTAGACCCTTTTAACCCCCTTGCCCCCCTACCCCCCCAACCCCATTTCTCCCACGTCCGCCCCTTGCTGGTAGACTCGCATCCAATGCTGTTCAGGCGGGGGACATCCAATAAGGAGCGATTCGAGCGATTGGCTGAAGAATCGTTCCCGTCGGTATTTGGAACCGCTCTTCGTCTGACTCATGACCGCGAAGAGGCCCAAGATCTTGCCCAAGAGGCGATCATTCGGGCGTACGAAGCCTTCGATCGATTTGATGGAAGAAACTTCAAGGCATGGATTCTTCGAATCCTCACCAACCTCTACATCAACAAGTATCGAAGGCGCCAACGCTCTGGGACGACCTCGAGTCTGGACGAGGAACTCGCGGCCGAGCCAATGGCTCAACTCGACCAGATGCCTGATCGTCTGGTCTTCGACGAAATGATGGGATCAGAGGTGGAAGCGGCCTTGGGTCGTGTCCCGCCCGATTTTCGAACCGCAGTCTTGCTTTCCGATGTGGAAGGACTCAGTTATGAGGAAATTGCGGATGCCACCGAGGTTCCAATCGGGACGGTTCGCTCCCGAATTGCACGGGGAAGAGCGATTTTGCGAAGAGAATTGGAACGATTTGCGCGCGAAGAGGGTTACATTAAAACAGAATCCACACAATCCATTGAGATGGACGATTTATGACCGATATTGAACTTATTCACGCCCATATAGATGGCGAGCTCACAGGAGAGCAGACGAAGGAGGTTTCGGAGCGACTTTTGGTCGACCCGATTTTCCGAGCGCACTACGAAGAGGCTCGCGGCCTGAAAAAACTCGTCGCCGCTTCTTGCAAAAGCGTCACGTGCGAAGAGACTTGGGCCCGGTGCCAGTCGCGGCTCACAGAGATGGACCGTCGTACTCACGCCGAAGCGTTTGTCGGAAAATACAGTTGGCAACTCGCCGCCTGCCTTTTCTTTGTCCTCGCTGGAGTGGGCATTTTGAACCGAGTGAACCCGAATCAGGCTCTCCGGTCCTCCGATGTTGCTACTGCTGCGGCTTCGATCGGCACCTCTTCAATCGTTCCTGATTCTCTGCGAAGCTGGCTGGGAGGCGCGAAGCGCGAAGAGTCTGTTCGGCTCGTAGTGCGTGGCTACGGTCAGGGCTATGCAGAAAACGGGGTTCCCGTGGAGCGAGTGATGTTGGATGACGGAAAAGGTCCTCTTTCACTGCTCATTGTCCACGGAAGCGGGACTCTGGATACTGCCCAACGAAACGAAGAGCACCAGTGTCTGACAGGGACGTTTGGAACCGATAACTGCGTGCAATGGCAGGGACAAGGGCGGGTGTTCTTCCTCGCCGGAGCCCGGTCTCACGACGATTTGATTGTGATCATGAAAGCCTTGCGAGGCTAAGTTTCTCATTCCTTTCCTCAAGGGTCGCCCAGGCAACTGGGCGGCCCTTTTCGTTGTGCGACGGGCTTGGCCTTGAAAAAAAAGTTGTCACAAAAATACGTATTCTCGACAATTTATGATTGGGTTTGGGACCATGAGTCTCGGCCACTATCAATTTTGGAGTTAAACGAAATGAGTTTTATGAAGAGCTTTTTGGCAGTGACTGCACTTGCCGCTGTTGCGTCGGCGAACGCCATGACAATCGTTGCAAGTGATTCGGCCACGAATGCCCCCTATGGCGATGGCTGGCAAACGAGCGACAATGGCGGATTTGGGTACAACGCCTGGACGCAATATCCGAACGGCGGACAGCGATTTATCTCGGGTGCCGATTTTGGAATCTTCGCGGGTGGGAACGGCGCCTCGATGGGTCGAGAACTCTCCGTCGCCCCCATGACCATGGGTGTCTACACCGTGACAGTGAAGCACAACGTCGCGAACAACGTGGCATTCTCTGGCCTGAACGTCAAGTCGGCGATCGATACACAATTCGGCGGCGCTTCCGAACTCCTCTCGTTCGGATTGACGCCAGGAACGGGCAACAACTCGATCTTTGTGAAGGGCGCAGCCCCGATCAACCTCGGTGTGGAGCTTCGCGGCCGAACCCTGAACTACGAGTTGCAGTGGTCCGGTGGCACCTACATCCTCAAGGTGACCGATGCAGGCAATCCGTTGATTACAGGAACCCGAACGGGAACACTCGGTGGAAACGTCAAGGCCCTCGGATTTGGGAACTTCAACTCGGGCGGAAGCCAAGATCTGTTGTTCCGAAACCCGGTGGTCGCTGTTCCTGAGCCAGCGTCGATGATGGCGCTCGGTCTTGGCGCTGCTGCGCTCCTGCGACGCCGCAAGAAGAGCTGACTTAGTTTTCATAGACTAAACTCCCCAAAAACGGCCGCGTTTCCCACCTCTCTAGGGGCGCGGCCTTCTCCTTTTTGGGGACAGCGCGAAAGAGGGGGCTATGGTAAAAGAGTTTATAAGGGTGTAGAAGGGGGGAAGTAAAGGGTCTAGTTGGGTTTAAAAGGGTCTAAGAGGGTTTAAAAGGGTGGGGGATAGAAGGGTTCTAGGGTAAGGGGTTTAGTTGGGGCTAAATGGGTTGAAAAGGGTCTAGGTGAAAAGGGTTTAGGAGGGGTTAAGGGTAAGGGGTTTAGATGGGGCTAAATGGGTTGAAAAGGGTCTAAATGGGTCTAAATGGGTCTAGAAGCGGTTAAGGGTAAGGGGTTTAAAGGGTCTAAGTGAAAAGGGTTTAAGAGGGGCTAGTTGGGTCTAAATGGGTTTAAGGGGGTGGGAGCGATTCAGGCTCTCGTCTCTGAAGTCCATGATCGAGAGTTACGGAATCTTTCAGGTCGCCAAGCACCCGTCTTCACCCTTATAAACCCACTTAGACCCACTTAGACCCAACTAGACCCTTTATTTCCCCCCTTCTAAACCCTTCTAGACCCGTACCCTTAGCCCCTCAAACCCTCGAGCCGAGGTAAAATACTCATCCCGCGCAGGGGTATAGCTCAGTTGGTAGAGCGGCGGTCTCCAAAACCGTAGGTCGCGGGTTCGA
>CAZBXR010000104.1:0-4559 GCA_964496145.1 uncultured Chthonomonas sp.
TGGTCGCGGTGACCGAAACACTCCCTCAAGCGCTGTTGATTTCCTTGCCCGGGGGCGGGAACCAGGTCGATCCGCACGTGTGGTTTGACGTCACTCTGTGGAGACAAGCGGCTCTCGTCATCAACGACACTTTGACCCGTTTGGTCCCCGCGAAGGAAGCCAATTTCGAGGAACGCACCACAAAGCTCCTCAAAGAGCTTGACGCGCTGGATGTGTGGGTGAAGGAACAGCTTCTCTTAGTTCCGAAGGAGCGACGAGTCCTCATCACCGCTCATGACGCCTTCGCCTATTTTGGAAAGCGATACGGAGTCGAGGTGATGGGCATTCAGGGCACGAGTACGGCGGCGGAGGCATCGGCCAAGACCATCCAGACCCTGGCAGAGACGATTTCTACGCGAAAGATTCCTGCGATCTTTGTCGAAAGCAGCGTTCCCAAGGCCACTATCGAAGCCCTTCAACAAGCGGTGGGGGCACGTGGTTGGCAGGTCAAGATCGGAGGGCAACTTTACTCCGATGCGCTGGGAAATCAAGGCACCCCAGAAGGCACCTACCAGGGAATGTTTCGCGCCAACGTCAACACCATCGTAAAGGCGCTCCGATGAACCTCGCGGAGCCGGGGGCCTTCCCCGCTGTTTTCGTTCGCGATATGACCGTGGCTTACGCGGACCGGCCCGTGCTGTGGGATGTAGATTGGGACGTCCCCGTCGGGGCTCTCATGGCGATTGTCGGGCCCAATGGAGCCGGCAAGAGCACCCTCATCAAGTCCGTGTTGGAACTTGTCCCCGTTTCCGCCGGAACGGTACGAATTTTTGGCGAGCCCTACGTCAGGAATCGTTCGGCGGTCGGCTATCTCCCGCAGCGCGGCAGCGTCGACTGGGACTTTCCCACCGATGTTCTCGATGTCGTAATGATGGGCATGTACGGGCAAATCGGGTGGTTTCGAAAGCCCAAGACCCACCACCGAGAACGTGCCATGGAATGCCTGGAAAAGGTCTCGATGGCAGACCTAGCGAAGCGGCAAATCAGCGAGCTTTCTGGCGGACAGCAGCAACGCGTGTTTCTCGCGAGGGCTCTTGCCCAAGACCCAAAAATCTACTTCATGGACGAGCCCTTTGTGGGGGTGGACGCGGTGACCGAGCAGGCCCTCGTCTTGGTGATGAAGGAACTGCAAGCGGCTGGGAAAACCGTGATCGTCGTGCATCACGATCTTGAGACGGTACCGGTGTACTTTGACCACGTGACCCTTCTCAACGTGAAGATGATCGCGTCGGGTCGTTGTGATCAAGTTTTCACGGCCGAGAATCTCAGAGCGACGTACGGAGGGGCGGTCTCGTTGATCGCGCCGTAAGCCCCTATGGCTTTTCAAGACTTACTCACCGACTACACGCTTCGAAACGTTGCCCTCGGATCGGGGGTCCTTGGGTTGGTAAGCGGCGCACTGGGCACGTTCGCGGTGCTTCGCCGACAAGGCCTCGTAGGAGACGCTCTCGCGCACGCCGCGTTGCCCGGAGTTTGCTTAGCCTATATGCTCACGGGTTCAAAAACCCCGCTCGTGTTGATGCTCGGGGCCGCCCTCTCGGGGTGGATCGGGATGCAGTTTGTCGCCGTAGTACTCCGGGCGACGAAGATCGACAAGGGGTCCGCTTTGAGCCTCGTTTTGACGGTGTTTTTCGGCGCCGGAGTTGTCCTCCTCACGGTGATCCAGAAAGGAAACGACGCCAACCAGGCGGGTCTCGACAAGTTCCTGTTTGGACAAGCCGCGGCCCTCGTGGCGAGCCAAGTGAGCACGATGGCTATTCTTGGCGGGCTGTGCCTCGTGGTCATGACCGCTCTCTTCAAAGAGTTTAAGGTGTTCACCTTCGACCCTGAATTCGCGCAGACAATCGGGTTTCCTGCGCCCCGATTGCAAGGCTTGCTCACCCTCCTTCTGGTGGTCACCATCGTGATCGGCCTCAACACGGTGGGCGTCATTTTGATGTCTGCAATGTTGGTTGCTCCCGCCGCCGCCGCTCGCCAATGGACACACTCTTTGTCAAAGATGATTTGGCTGTCTATGGGGTTCGGCGTTCTCTCTGGCGTGATGGGGGCCTACATCAGTGTCGTGGAAGAAAACGTCCCCACTGGCCCCGTCATCATTCTGATTCTCGCAGCGATTGTTGTCTTTTCCATCTTGTTCGGGTCCGTCCGGGGCATCGTCACGGAGCGGATTGTGAGGAGGCGTACCCATCAGTCCTGAGCTTCAGACCGCCATCACGGCGATCGTGTGCGGAGCGACGTGCGCGCTTGCCGGAGTCTTCTTAGTCTTGCGGCGCATGGCGATGATGGCCGATGCAATCAGCCACTCGGTCCTCCCCGGCATCGTGGCCGCCTTTCTGCTGGCTCGGGGACCGAATCTACTCGCCGGATTTATCGGAGCCGCCGCCGCGGGATTGCTCACTGTCTTCTTGGTCGAGACCCTTTCGAAATCGAAACGCGTCAGCAACGACTCGGCCATTGGACTCGTGTTTCCTGCTCTCTTTGCTCTCGGGGTTCTTGTGATCAGCACCCAGATGGCCAACGTTCACATCGATACGGATGCGGTTTTGTATGGGGAAATTGCCTTTGCCCCGTTCGATCCGTGGATGCTCGGGGACCGAAACATGGGGCCCCAAAGCCTTTGGATTCTTCTTGGGCTTGGGCTGATGAATCTGGTTTTCCTTGTCTTTTTCTACAAGGAGCTCAAGCTCACAACCTTTGATTCTGCGCTTGCCGCGACCTTTGGGTTCTCGCCCGTTCTCATTCACTACTTGATGACCTCGGTCGTGGCGATCACCACCGTGGGAGCCTTTTCGGCGGTCGGGGCGATCCTCGCCGTCTCTCTCATCGTCGTCCCGTCAGTCACCGCATCCCTCCTGACCCGGCGCTTGGGACCGTTGATTCTCGCCTCCGTGGGCATCGGGGCCTTCTCCGCCGGTCTTGGATACTGGTTTGCGCTGCTCACAAACGTTTCTGTGAGCGGAATGATCGGCACCACCCAAGGGGCTCTCTTTGTCCTCGTCTTCCTCGCCGCCCCGCGCCAAGGCCTCGTCGCACAGATACTTCGACGCCGACGGCAAGCGAGGCAGTTCGACGTGGATATGCTCGTCATGCACCTTGCCACGCATTCCGCGACCCCCCAAGCCGCGCAAGAGAGCACTCTCTTGCACATCGAGCGCGAGTTAGGGTGGACGACGGAGAGAGTGTCGAGAGCGGTCGACCTCGGGCAGGGACAACGATTGTTTGCGCTGGCTGATGGAGGTTTGCGCCTCGAAGAGGCAGGCCGAAATCTAAGCAAGACACTCATCTCGCGCTGAGACGCTCCGCCGCGTGGCTGAAGAAACCCACCCAGTCCGAATCGAGTAATTTAGTACAGTAGTTCACACATGGAGCAGTTTCGAAACGAGGATAGAGAGGTGCGCGATGAGGCCGAGCTCCGGGAACTCCTTGGTCGGCTCGATCGAACCGTGGAGCATGTCGAAGCTCTCGCCGACAATGATCCCACCCACTACACCACCGTCGAGGATATTGCCGAAGCTCTGGGGCTATCGCCCGCATTCGTGGCTGATGAGTTACGGAAACTCCACGCCGAGCACCGAGAAGCAAAACTCCACTCGGTGTTGCGCGAACTCGAAGAACCCATCCACCGTGTCGAACGGCCGGGGCTCAATCAATCTCATCACTCCGATCCCATTTTTCGGCTGAAATCAGTCCAAGCCCTTGTCGAAAGGCATCATAAGGAACCGACGCTCCCCCGCCGCGATCAGACGGAGAACAAAAAAGCCGAGGAGTTCTCCACGCGGGTCGGGATGATCGTCCTCGCCGCCGTCGGAATCCTCGGCTTGCTCGCGGTTGTCGCGCAATTCCTTCGCTAACTGGGGCAGGGAGGATGAACACTCACTTCCCCGCCCCAATGAGACGTCTACTTTTTGCGGCGCCGCAATGCAAGGGCACCGAGCCCAAGAACAGTAAGGGTCGCGGGCTCTGGCACCGTTGGATACTGTGTGCCAGAGGCGGACGTCACCGTCCAGCCCGTGGGAACGACATTCCCGTTGGCGTCTTGCACTTCGATGCCGACCAAGGTGAGCGTAGAAGAGAAATCGGCGGTTCCGGCAAGATTGGAGCCGTCGGCGTATTCCCAGGTGTTGAAAACAGCTTGAGTAGAAAACTGGACGCTGATTTCCTGGGGAGTGATGCCATTGATCTCGTACGAGTTCGTTGCCCAAATTTGGCTCGAGAATCCCGGGCTAAACGCAAAGAAACTCTCGTTGTTCCCGGCGATGTTTACCGCCATATCGGCCAAATAACCCACGCCAGAATTTGTCCCATCGACATGGAACAGGTAGCGAGCCCTGTAGCCAGATTGGAGTGATCCTCCAAACTGGAGTGTGTCGGTGAACCCGGCAAAACCAAGCGCAGCGACGGCATCGGGAGACCCATTGGGGTTCGACGCATTCGCGGCGTTGTCCCAGGCAAAGGGATTCGACTCATTGTAGTATGAGTTTTCAAGCGTCGCCGTGGAATAGCTCCGCAGCCTGCCGTAG
>CAZBXR010000105.1:0-4226 GCA_964496145.1 uncultured Chthonomonas sp.
ACCCCTCGGCAGGCCGCTGACTTAGCTCAGATCGTTTGGCTGGGCGTCGCGACCTTGTTGCACGTTCGCAAAGACTGCCCCGATCGTGGAGGTAAACGTTGTCCCAGGCATTCCAGACTCCGTGGGAGTCGCGGTGAGCGAGAACAAAGGCTCGTTGACCGTCAACTGGACCGTCGTCGTCTTCGTTTCACTGCCTCGTGTGCCGGTCACTGTGAACACGTACACTCCGGTCGGCGTTGTCGTCGAGGTCGATACGTTGAGGTTTACCGTTGATCCGATGTTTCCGGCATCTGAAGCGAGAGCCACAGTTGCACCGGCTGGAACCGTTCCAGAAACGCTCAGTTCCACGTCGCCGACTCGGCTCAATGCGGTATTTTCCGAAACCGAGCTAATCAAGATTGGGAATGTCGTGGATTCTCCACCGCGAACAGTCTGCGGCGAGCTTCCCGTGAGCGAGAAGGTATCGACCGGAGGAGTCACCGTAAGAACGGCGAAAACCGACTTGCTCTTCCCTTTTTGCGTCCCGGTGACCTGGATATTGTAGTTTCCAGGAGTTGTCGATCCCGTGTTGACGGTGAGGGTGGCCTGTCCGGTGGGTGAAATCGTGGATGGCGAGATGGACGCCGTAGCGCCCGTAGGAACGCCCCCCCGTCACAGAGAGTTCAATATCATCCGCAGCTCGCGTTTGAGCCTGATTTTGACCCGCTTGGTTGAGCTGGTTTCCGAAGATAGTGTAGGTGACGGTGCCGCCCGGAGCCACAGTTTGTGGTGCCGAGATGTTGAGCGGGAAGTTCGCACCCGTGACCGTGAGTTTCGGCGAATAGGGGTTCCCTCCGCCGCAGCCGAGGATGGAAAGGATCACTCCGAGAACCATCATCAGGGCGATTAGTAATCTTTGCTTCATGATGTTAGAACCTCACCTTGAATTCGCCATAAAAGCCGACGCCTTTGCCGAGCCCCGGGGTGAGGGACCCTCCCGTCGTGCGGCCCGTTTGGTTTGTAAATCCAACTTCGAAGTCACGCCCTCGCCAATTGGAACTGAGCCCAAGGCGATAGACCGGCCGCTGCTGCGACGAGCCGTTCGTGATGCTGTACGTGTTGGCACTACCAGAAACGTGCAAGCCCTCGGCGTAGAGGTGAACTTGCTTCATCGGCACGTCGATTCGCGCGCCTACACCGTACAGTTGAGACTCCGTGCGGGTGACCATGCGGCCCACGGCCGTGAGCGACATTCCAGTGTTCTTATACAGTTCGGTGCTTGCACCAAAGCTGAGATAGGGTCTGGACTTGCCAGAAGGAGTGTCGGCGAGTGCGAGCCCGCCAAAGATTTTGGTGGTGTCTGAGACGTTTCGCCCGAGGCGAAGCTCAATATCCGATCCACCGTAACGGATGTTGAATCCGTTGCCTGCAAAAGTTTTCTTAGAACCGAGGGTGGCGTGCAATTGTGCAGTCGTCCCGTTCGGCATCACTTTTGAGAGGCCAAGATAACCTGAAGTTCTCGACTCTTTGGCCCCAAGCGAGGTCACACCGATGGTGAGATCTACATCTTTTGGCCCTTCCGCGAAGGAAAATACCACCGCAGAACCTAGCAGAGTCGCGAGATAAGCCCGAGCAAATATCATTCGCATACTCTTATGTTATCGTATAATCCCGGCATCAATTACAGGGCGTGTGGCGAAAAACATGACAAATCGGTTGAAGTTCGACAATTTTCGCGAGGGTTCGGCTCGAACGGTGTTCATGGTCATCCCCGCGTCGTTTGGATTTCATCCTGACTCGGCCTCCACAAATGCCTTTCAGACTCGCCCGGACGAAGATGCCGCCGCGATCACTGCCGCCGCTCGAGAAGAGGCCCTGGGACTGAAGGAATCCCTCCTGGCGGCGGGGGTTCGAGTCGTGGTGAGTGTAGAACCGTCCGACACGACGAACCCTGACTCTGTTTTTCCCAACAACTGGATATCATTTCACCCTGGACATGTTGTTCTCTACCCAATGGCCACCGAGCACCGGCGCCGCGAGGTGATCTGGCCTGTGGAGGGCCTCCCCAAGTCGTTCAACCATTTGGTTGATATGACGCCGCATACGCAAAAAGGAACCTATTTAGAAGGGACCGGCAGCCTCGTTTTGGATCGCGCTCAACGTGTCGCGTTCGCGGGAGTGTCCCTCAGGACCAGCCCGGACTTGGCTCGGGAATGGGCAGACACTCTCGGCTATGAACTGGTGCTTTTCTCGACGGCGGATGAAACTGGACTCCCGATTTATCACACGAACGTTTTGCTCGCAATTGGACCGACGTGGGCGGTGTTGGGTGAAGATTGCATCGTTCCAGAGGATCGCCCACGGGTCCGGCAGCGACTTCAGGACCTAGGAAAGGAAGTTCTGGTGATCTCTTCTCAACAGGTGAGTCAGTTCTGCGGCAATGTATTGCCGTTGCAATCTGAACAAGGCGAGAATCTCATCGCGATGTCTCAATGCGCCTTCGACGGTTTCGGGGACGAAGGACGTGCTTTTCTTGCCCGTCACGCGCGGCTCGTTGCCGCGCCGATTCCCACCATCGAAAAGGTGGGAGGCGGAAGTGTACGGTGTTGCCTGTGTGAAGTCTTTCCCCCTCATGACGCGCCATAATTGATGGCACATGAGCACATCTGTCACCCTCGGCCGCGATTCGAACCAGGCCCTTGGAATCGGCCAATTTGCTATCGATTTTCTCGCTGGAACCTTGGGCGCAGGCCCCTCTCAGGCTGTTCTCAACCGAACCCTTCTGTTCCATACCGATTCCGTCCTCTGCGGCTTGTCGGCGTTGGCTCTGCAGACGAACGCGCCGGTTGTCCTGCGAAAGGAGGCTCTTGAGTACGCAGATGCGGGCGGAGCGACTGTTTTCGGTTCAAGCATGCGCGTGAAAGCCGAAAAAGCGGTGGTGGCGAACTCTTCTGCAGTGCGCGAATGGGATTCGAACGGCACGAACTTCGGATATCGACCCGAGCACGGACACACGGCGGGCGAGTTTGGACACAACGATTTCTATCCGGTGGCCATTGCGGCTTGCCAGCAAAGAGGCCTCGATGGCTTGACCGCTCTCAAGGCAATGGTGCTTGTGGACGAGATTCGCGGGCGTCTCGCCGAAGTGTTCAGCCTCAAAACCTATAAAATCGACCACGTGGTGCACGGGGCGATCGCCAGCGCCGCAGTGTACGGCGCCCTCATGGGAGCCACGGCAGACCAGATTGAATCCGGGATCGGCATGGTTGTCGCCCACAGCATTCCTTGGCGCGCGATTCGAGCGGGCAAGCAGCTCAGCGACTCGAAAGGGGCGAGTGCAGCCATTTCGACCGAAGCAGCCGTTCTCCACATGAAGCGGGCGATGGCCGGGTTCCGAGGCCCGAAGGACATTTTCCGCAATCCAGAAGCCATTTTTCGATTCTTTGAGCCGACCACCGAAGGAGCCGATCGATGGAAAGAGGCGGGCGACAGCCCCTTTGATTTGATCCTCAGCCATAGCGGCGATGATTTCGCCGTGATGGGGATGCACTTCAAACTTGGGCTTTATGAGCACCAGTCTGCGGGGGCTCTGCAGGCAGTGATCGATGCTCTCGCCCAAAACAGCGATTTGAGCGCGAATGGTGGCCAGAACATAAAGTCCATCACCATCGCAGCGTACGAGCCAGCCTTTGGAATCATCGGCAACCCCATGAAAAAGAGTCCAAAGACGAGACAGAGCGCCGACCACTCGATGGCGTACATCGTCTCCACGCTCTTGAGGAAAGCCATTGAGCACCGAGCGAAGACGGGAAGCCTGCCCACGGCGGGTGGAGCCCACGATGAAACCTGGAAGGCACTCATGCTCGATCCATACGATTATCAGGTCTCGGACGGGGCGATTTTCCATCCTCTCGCGAGGGAAATCATGGACAAGATCACGTTTGTCCACGGGGGGCCCGACTATGATGCGAAGTATCCCGAGGGAATTCCAACTTCCGTCGTCATCGAGCTTCAGGATGGAACGAAATTGGATAGCGGATTGGTCATGTTCCCTGCGGGCCATGCCCGGAACACGACGGCCAACCTGGAAGATATCTTGGATCACAAATTCAAACTTCTCGGCGAGATCGCCGTGGGCGACCGAGCGGAAGGTCTGGTGGCAAAGCTCCAAAGTTTGCCTTCCATGAATCCTGATGCCGTGCAGACTGTATACAGCGACGAGATCTTGGAACGATCTGGATACGAAG
>CAZBXR010000106.1:0-4014 GCA_964496145.1 uncultured Chthonomonas sp.
AAAAATCACCCGAGGTGGGGGTGCGAGCTCATGTATTCCCGGAGCAGGTCCGCGCACTCGTCATCTTTCGAGGGGACCAAGACATCGCGCATCAGGTACCAAGTCTCGGTATGTGTGCAAGTCTCTCCTGGGTGGAGCGTTACGAGGGGTCCTAAACTCTCCACCTCTAACATGTCGTGGCGGGTGTACACCTCGACGTTACACCCAAAATCTGCATGAACCTTTCCAGGATGCACGTCGAATCTTTTCATGAACAAGTTTTCATGGTTTGCATACGCAATGAATCCTTGCTCCACGAAAGACCCGATCTTTTGAGGCGTATCGGCTCCCGTTTGCAAGACTCGGATGACCTCGTCGCCCCACTCTAATCGCGAATCACTCATTCGCGTGTAGGGCCACAAAACGATGGGACGCGCAGGAAGAAAGGTCTCACTATGCGAAACATAGGGGGCCTGCGGAATGAGACACTGCCCCCCGGGGGCCATCACCGTGACACACCAGGGTGCGCATTCAAAGGGGTCTTCGCGGTGATTGGTCAATCGATGGACTAGGCGAAACGCGTGACGCTCAGGGACCGGGACGACCTCGATGCTTCTCTCGATGCCCACATGCCCCAATGGGGTCGAGAACACCCAACCGTTTTCTGACTCGCGAGTTTGCACCTCATCGTTGTCGGGTTCGTACGTGATGTGCTGAAGCTCGGGTGAGACCCAGAGGCGATGGCCGCCGTAAGAACGATACTCGGAGCCCCCCTTGAGTCCGCGGTGCCGCTCATACTGGCACAGCTCATTGGGTCCCCCGACAAAGCCGAAGGAAAGAACACGTGGACCTACTTCGAGAGTGACGATAAGTTCAATATCGCCAACGGCAAAACGAGCGCAGCGATCCCAGCCGCCGTAAGAAATGATCTCCATACAATCGCCAATGATTTTCTGGTTAGAAACGGATATTGTATTCCATTCTCAAAGTCCAGTTCTGCAGTTTGCTGTCCTTGGGTCGAGAATGCTGCCAAGAGATATTGCCTACGAAGAGGCTCAGCGATTGGTTCGGGCCCGGTCTTTGGTCGAACTTCAGGCTGTAGCGGTGCTGAGTCCCGCGCTTTGAATTCGCGTCGTTTTGCTCCACCCCGTAGAACAAGGAGACCGGCGACGGGTTGTTTGGATTCAGAGTGAGATTCACTCCACCAATTCGGCTTCTCGTCTTCGCCTGATCGTTTGTAAACTCATCCCAACTCAAGCCGATTTTCATTGCTTTCGAACCGTTGAAATCCATTTTCCATCGGTTTTGTCGGCTTGCTTGGGTAGTGGAGCCGAGAATTACGCCCCCGTTTGCTACCTCTGGGTTCGTCACCAGCGAGTGGGTGAGCGTCCAATCCTTCGTCAGTCGGGCGGCAAAATTGTAAGTCCGGATCATGACCTCTTGGTCACGAGGGAGGGTGCGAAGCTTGTAGGTGAGGCTGGCTCGCAGAGGCTTCGTCTCCGATTGATCGGTCGCGAATCGGAATGTACGGTCGATCGCCTGGACGCCGTCGAGCCCGACTTGACTGAGATAGTCCCAGCCAAACTGCAGACCCGCGACCTTAAATCCGGCTCCCATCGTTCGATTTTCTCTCAGGAAGGCCCCGTTGTCGCGTTGAGTGTCCGCTCCGTATTTGAACGTCAGGTCTCGGAGCGATCCCCACTGCAAAGGCTTGGCGGTAGCAATCTGTACGTTGCCGACCGCGTTCATTCGCTGGCGATCCCAAACTTGCTCCTGATACTGCGCGCCCATAGTGAGCCCGCCTACTTGGCCGTTGGAGAGTTGGAAATCGGACTGCTCTTGCCCAAGAATGGAGCTGTGAGTTTGGCGCCCGTAGTTGTAGGTGAACCGAACACCTCTTCCAAAGTCGTACCAGAAACCATAGTTGCGGCGACGCTCTTCGGGTTTGTCACCGGTTCGCTCCACGCTTGTGTCCGAAACAGAAACTCCCGTTCTTGGCGAGATATTGGTGGAGAGGGTGTGAGTCTTCACCTCTTCTTTTTCGCCGTTCTCAAACGCGACTTCAGTCCGCTCGGTCCGAACCTTTGTCGAGGAGTTGAGGTTCGTCTCGTAGGAAGCAGAGGTACGAGTGCGGTCGGGTTCCTCAGTGGTCTTCCCATCAAAATTGATCGATTCTCGCTCCATGGCGAGCTGGCCGAACTTGCCAAAGTCGCGAGACAATCGGAGACGCGTGCTGGCATTCGCAAAAAGCAAGTCTTCAGGGATCGTCGACTTGTTTTGGTATCTCCAGCCCTCAATTGTGGTCTTCGAATCCGGATTGAATCCTGCGTAAATGGACTCGAGCAACCTGGATTCGTGGCTCATGCCGTTTTGTTCTGCCTCAGATCGAGACAAAGCAAATCGCAAGCTCTTCATCATCTGCCAATCCAACATGTATTCAGACTGGTTGAATCCACGGAGCTGTTGAAGTAAATCGTATTCTGGATCGTGGAACTGCCCTAGGGAGGCGAATCCTTCGGCCACGGATCTGGATTTGTACCCAAGCTTAAGCCCTGGCTTTTCAAAGTTAAATGTTTGGCGGCGAATCGTTCCTTCTTCGTCCTTCTTGGCCGCCATGGTCGAGTAGCTGGCCGAGGAAGCAGGTCCCAATCGAAGAGCGGTAGAGAAATCTGTTCGATCCAGACCCTTGAGGATTCCAAGCCGTGCCCGTTCGTACGGCGTGAGGGAATCCAGCTCGTTGAATTCGTTTCCAACCGCTTCGCGACGGTACATCATATCGAGGAGACCCGACTGAAACTGAATCAAAGAACGGTTCAGCGCGCTTGTCTCGCCACGAATCGCGTACTGGTCATAGCGGAAGGCGGCGTTTTTCGTAAGTCGATAGTCGAGTTGGGTGCCAGACCGGTGAATTCCGCTGCTGTTCAGCCACTGATTTCGGTCGTGTTGTTCTGGCCCTCCCGAGGATCGGTCGGTCAACTGAGTGATCCGCTTGAGGATGTCCCATTGCTCCGCATCGCTGAGAGCCCCGAGAGAATTGTATCCGGCGCCGCTTGCGATGGTCCCTGTCTTCAGGTTCCAATTCTTCGAAGAGAAGGTGAAATCAGTCGAATCGAAGCGACTGCTCTCAAGGTCCACGGACCTCATCCACTGCGTGGCAAAAGTTGCCGCGACCCCACCGGCTGCGGTGTAGCCCAGCCCATAGCCTTGGCGACGCATGCCCTTTTCCCGCGCCAGTTGTCCAGCGTCCGACATGCGCGTGGCATCAAATCTCGAAAACTCTTGCCCGATGGTTCGATCAAAGTAGTTTCCGGAGAATCCACCCAAGCCGAGCGACATTTCTCTTCGCAAAAGCTTTGCCGAGGTGTCGCTGACCAATTTGTCCGAGGTGAATTTTGCGTTCGCAGACTTGGCGCTAAACGCCATGTCAAACTCTTCGCGAGTCATGCCCGCCTCTTTCGCAAGTTGATCTCGATCAGAGTTCGAAAGGTCTTTGAATCGACCGAAGTCCTTGCTTGCCTTCTGCGAGGCATAGCCTACGCTGAGTCCACCCAGCTTGGCTCCGTAGCTTCGCCAGTCGATGCTGGCATCCTTGTTTCGCACGCTATCCAGGCCGGCCGAAATCTCCAAGCCGCCCATGGAAAGGTCTTGGAAACCGACGCCGGTGCGGCGCAATCCACGCTCTTTGTAGAGGGCGTTGACCCGGTCCTCTTTGTATCCCGACGACCGAAGGGCTTCGATTCCAGAGAATTTCTCTGAGATATCCTGCCAATCGGCTCGAATCGAGCCGCCAAGGGCTTTGAGGCCCAGGCTCTGGACGATGGCGTGAGACTTTCCTTCCTCGACCTTCGAATCACCCGTGTTGTTATCGAGCAATCCTGCGGAACGAACCTTCTTTTGGTCTCCCATAGCGACGACGCCGTTCAGGCCGCCTCCCTGGAATCCAAATTTTGTTTGCATGCCCATCATGTTCGATTGAACGATGGTGCCGTCGGCAAGGCGGTTCGCCATGCCGAAGCCAAGGAACATCTTTTGCCC
>CAZBXR010000107.1:0-3763 GCA_964496145.1 uncultured Chthonomonas sp.
GGAAATTTACTTGTTCTGGAACCTGTTTCTGTCTACGCACAGTTCGGCCGACGCAGGGCGGTATCCTCTATAGATACACATGGCGAACGACCCGACTGCCCCCCAGAATACGCCTGAGCCTGATGCCACTCCTGGCTTCGTCGATTTCACAGAAGAGCTTTTGAAGCATGCCGAATCTGCGCCGAAAGCTGATCCTGCTCCTGCGCCAAAGCCCGTCGTGGATGAATTCGTCGCGGCTCCTTCCCGGCGCATCGCCTCGGGAGTCGAAGACGACGAGTTCGAAGTTCGGACCGTCAACAAAATGTCCGACGCGGCGTGGAAGAAAAAGAAGAAGGTCGATGTTCAGCGTATGCTCAGCTTCGTTCTTCTCGGACTCGCCGCCATTGCCGTCTTCGTCTATGTCGTGATTGGGGGGTCCCCCAAGATTGAGACCCCACCGCCGCCTGCTCCCACTGGCGGCGCTACGAATGCGGCGGCCCCACCCGCGAAGCCCGCGAATCAAAACCCGGTTCTGCCGCTCGATAACACGACTCCGGCCCCTCAGCCGGTGCCTCCTCCCGGGGGTGCGCCGATGCACGAGCAGCCGATGGACGACGCAGACTGACAAAAAAAGGCCCCTCACTCAATCGAGTGAGGGGCCTTTTCTTACGTTCCTCAGCTACAACCGCTCGTCGCGCCGCACGTGTTGCACTTCAAGCAGACTCCGTTGCGGACGAGAGTGAAAGCTCCACAGTCCTTGCAGGGGTCCCCTTCGTAACCCTTCATCCGAGCTTCCTGCATCTTCATGCTGAGCTCGTTGCCCATGGCTCTTGGAGCGGCGGCAGCAGCCACCTTCACCTTCGGGCGATCCCCGGTGTCAAGGACTCCTTGGAGACCCTCGTTCCCATCGAGGCTCACGTTTCGGTGAAACCCGCGGGAAGTATGGTCTTCTCTCGTGGCGCCAGGAAGGTTGTCGGTGTCATCCCCCTCTTCCTCATCGTCAAACTCCACCTCGGTCTTCGAGCGATGAAGTGCATCGCCGCGAAGGTCTTCTGGCTTGACTTGGACCAGATCATCTCGTCCCAAGTAGGTGAGTGCCAGTTCTCGGAAGATGTAGTCGATCACCGAGGTAGACATCTTGATGTTGTCGTGACCAGCGACGATTCCGTTCGGCTCGAATCGCGTGAAGACGAATGCCTCGACGAACTCTTCGAGCGGAACCCCATATTGCAAACCAAGCGACACCGCGATGGCGAAGCAGTTCATGAGAGAGCGGAATGCCGCGCCTTCACGGTGCATGTCGATGAAGATTTCACCCAGCGCACCGTCATCATATTCGCCGGTGCGCAGGTAAACCTTGTGACCACCGACCCGAGCTTTTTGTGTGTAGCCTTTTCGCCGGCCTGGCATGAGTCGTCGCTTGGCGATATAGCGGTAGACCAACTTTTGGGCGGCTTGCGCGGCTCGGTCCATTTCCTCTTCCGCTTGGGCGGCTCCGGTCACCATGTCGGCTTCCAAGATTGCGGCGGCGGCATCGTCTACGGCTGCATTGAGCGGTTGAGAAAGCTTTGAACCGTCTCGGTAGAGAGCATTTGCCTTTAGGCCAAGTCTCCACGAGGTCAAGTAGGCATCGCTCACTTCATCAATGGTGGCTTCGGCCGGGAGGTTGATCGTCTTCGAGATCGCGCCGCTCAAGAATGGCTGGGCGGCGGCCATCATGCGAATGTGTCCCAAAGGAGCGATGAAGCGCTTTCCGCTTCGACCGCACTTGTTGGCACAGTCAAACACAGGATAGTGCTCCAATCGAAGGTGCGGGGCTCCTTCGATGGTCATCGTTCCGCAAACATAGTCGTTTGCGGCGACCACCTGAGCCTTGCTGAATCCGAGCTCTTGGAGCATGTCAAAGCTCCAGTCGTTCAACTGCTCATCCGTGAACCCGAGGATGTCACGGCAGAAGTCCTCGCCGAGCGTGAACTTGTTGAATACAAACTGAAGTTCGAAGGCGCTTTCCAGGCTCGCTTCAAGCTTTGCCAGAACCTCATTCGTGAAGCCCTTCGCCTTCAGCGATTCGTGGTTTAGGTCAGGACACCCGACGAGACTCTTCCGTCCGAGACAATACGAGACGATGTCCTCCACCTGCTCCTGGCTATATCCAAGCCGCTTGAGGGCGGGCGGAACCGACTGGTTCACGATCTTGAAATAGCCTCCTCCCGCGAGCTTCTTGAACTTGACCAGGGCAAAATCTGGTTCGATACCCGTGGTGTCGCAGTCCATGATAAGGCCGATCGTGCCCGTTGGAGCAAGAACCGTCACCTGAGCATTGCGATAGCCGTGCGCTTCGCCCAACTTCTCTGCTCGATCCCACGCCTCGCGGGCTGCTTTCAGCAGCTCGGTGGGACACTCGTCCGAATCTATCCCGACGGGAGGGACATGGAGAGATTCATATTGGTCGGCGGCCGCGTTGTAGGCCGCTCGGCGGTGGTTTCGAACCACGCGTTGCATCGCCTCTGCATTCTTCGCGTACCCAGGGAATGGCCCCAGTTCGCGAGCTAGCTCAGCGGAAGTGGCGTAGCTTTCTCCACCCAAGATGCCGGTGAGAGCACCGGCGATGGCGAAGCCTTGTCCGCTGTCGTAGGGGATTCCCATTTGCATGAGGAGCGCTCCCAGGTTCGCATAGCCGAGGCCAAGAGTTCGATACTCGTAGCTCAGCTGCGCGATTTCTCGGCTGGGGAACTGCGCCATGAGCACGGAGATCTCCAAGACGATCGTCCAAACTCGAACCGCGTGCTTGTATCCCTCGACATCGAAAGCCCCGGTCTCTTGATCGTAAAAGTGGATGAGGTTGATCGAGGCCAGGTTACACGCCGTGTCATCCAGGAACATGTACTCCGAGCAGGGGTTGCTGGCTCGGATCGGTCCGCTTTCGGGACACGTGTGCCAATCATTGATCGTGGTGTCGTACTGCAGGCCGGGGTCCGCGCTGGCCCAAGCCGCTTCGCAGATTTGCTCCCACAGATCGCCGGCCTCGAGGGTCTTGGCCGTCTTCTTGTCGGTCCGGTTCTTGAGTTCCCAAGAACCCTTCGCCTCAACGCTTTGCAGGAACTCGTGCGAGACCCGCACCGAGTTGTTCGAGTTTTGACCCGAGACCGTCACATAGGCTTCGCTCTCGTACCCTGTATCGAAAACTGGGAAATCGATGCTCGTCACGCCATTCTTGGCAAGCTGAAGGGCGCGCTGGATGTAGTTCGGGCTGATCGCCACGGCTTTCGCCTCTGCGATCGCCCGGTAGAGGGCACTGTTCTTGCGAGGACTAAACTTGTCCGATTCCGTTTGGGCATCGGGCAAGCCTGTATGGCAGGCTCGCAGAATCGCGTTCAAGTGCTTCTGGTTGAGGACAGAACCCGTCACGAGGGCGGCAACTTTCTGCTCCTCTTTCACCTTCCAGTTGATGAAGGTTTCAATATCTGGGTGGTCCACATCGAGACACACCATCTTTGCGGCGCGGCGAGTCGTTCCGCCGCTCTTGATGGCCCCTGCGCTTCGGTCTCCCACCTTCAGGAAGCTCATCAATCCGCTCGATCGGCCCCCTCCGCTCAGGCGCTCGTTCTCCGCTCGAATTCGGCTGAAGTTCGTGCCCACCCCGCTGCCGTACTTGAAGATTCGAGCTTCACGAGTCCAGAGATCCATGATCCCTCCCTCGTTCACCAGATCATCGCTCACGCTCAGGATAAAGCATGCGTGCGGCTGAGGACGCTCATAAGCATTCTCAGAGCGCTTCAATACC
>CAZBXR010000108.1:0-3553 GCA_964496145.1 uncultured Chthonomonas sp.
AGACCCAAATGAGGCACCTACCCCTCCGCAGATAAAGGCAATAACCAAGTCTCCCAATCCGGTTTCCGTACCAGTGATAGCGTTTATAAGCCAAGTCGCTGAAGCATTCGCTAACCCGCCAGCGAAAAACTTTCCAGCGCCTGTCTCACACAGGGCGACCATCGCAGATTTTGTTGGCGCATCGCTACTCATTGCGGCTGCTAATCCAACAACAAATCCCGATACCAAACTCCTCACCGCTGCGCCTAGATTTCGCTTTACTGCAATGGTTACTATAAAGCTCGAAAGCGCCGCCATGCCCGCGATCACCCAGTCAATGGTCCAACTACGGCCAGATTTATCGATCCTATCCACTGGGTTACCACCACAGTAGAGGTACCAATTGCTACCCTGGAAGGCTGGATCCTCGGAGATGAAGCAGCCCGTTCCCGGTTCGTAGTATCTCGCTCGCATGTAGGTGAGGCCAGACTCGGGGTCTTCTTTGTGGCCCAGGTTTCCGCAATAGCCGTGGAAGCCTGACGGAGCCGCGCCCACTCGCGACTGACCCCAAGCGTCGAAGCGCCGGAAGTTGCCACCCGTGAACACGTTTCCTGACCTTGCGATCTCGCCCATGGTGTTTCCATGTCCATCATACAACGGAAATACCCTAGATGCGGTGCCAGGATTCGGATTTTCTTTGTCCGACATCTGAGAGGCGGGCGACAAAAGTCCACTGCTTGTATTCGGATAAACAAATGTGCCCACGGAGGATTCTGCGTGGGCACACGGATTTAAGAAGAACCGAAACCCTCTTAGGCTTCGACGAGTTCTTCTTCGGCGGCAGGAGCCGCTTCTTCTTCCGCCGCAGGAGCGGCTTCAGCGGCAGGAGCTTCTACCGGGGCTTCGGGGTCGAAGACGATGACGGTGATCTTGGCATCGACATCTCGGTGCAGATCGATCAGCATTGGATAGTTGCCCAGTCGCTTGATAGGATCCAAGAGGCCGACTTGGCGCTTGTCAACATCGACGCCAGCAGTCTTCTTGATGGCATCGGCGATGTCTTGGCTGGTGATGGCACCAAACAGCTTGCCAGCATCCTTTCCGACCTTACCTTCGAGCTTCACGGTGATACCGTCAATCTTTTCCTTGAGAGCATCGGCAGCAGCGCGAGTCGCGGCCAGCTTTTCAGCGACGCGAGCGTTCTTGCGCTCCAGCACTTGCAATTGAGTCTTGGAAGCGACGGTCGCGAGACCGCGCGGGAAAAGGAAGTTGCGAGCGTAGCCGTCTTTGACGTTGACTACTTGGCCTTCTTTGCCAAGATTAGGGACGGTTGCGAGGAGAATAATCTTCATAAGTGGTCTGTCCTCCGGGCGATATGCCACGGCGAGTTAGGCCCCAGGAAACCTGGAGTCAAACACAGAGGCCTGAATATACCCCGAACGCGGGTTCAATCTCTACGGTCGAATTCCAAATCCGATGCCAGGCGTGTTACGATCGAAGATTCGGTCGAACCCGAGCCAGAAGTCGGCGTTCTTATTCACCCGAAAGTTCGCCTTCGCATCGAACCGTGTTTTATTGACACCAAAGAGGTCTGCACGCAGGCTGAGAGGACCGCTGACAGGAACATCAAATCCCACTCCTGGCTTGCTGGCGTACACACCATATTTCAGTTCGCCTTTTCCGAGCGGTCTTCCCGCTTGCAGGGTCAGTTTGTTGCTCTCGAAGGCGTCCCAAACGCCCAGGTGGATACTCTGATTCTTTCCGGTAGGAATCTTGATCGAGAAATCGGTGCGCCAGCGGTCGGGGCTGCTCTCGCGGTGTCCATCTAGCTGGGCGGATATCTTTTTCACCGAATCCATGAGTCCGCCGCCACCGCCGCCGACCAGCTTCTTCTTGATCTCGGTAAAGAGTCCCTCGGCTTCTTCGGCGAGCTTATTGGCCTTTTTCATCAGCGAGATCACTTCGTCCGAGACTTCAATTCCCTTCGCGGTCAGGGTCTCGGCATTTTTGGCGATCACGGTGCCCGATTTGCTCATTTCTTGGGTGTTTGCGACGATCGCCTTGAGATTCTCTTGGGTCGTGAGGTCACCGGTGACGGCTCTCATGTCCCCCACCAAGGCTCGTCCTTGGTCGAGAGCCTGGTTGAGACCGGCAAAGAGCTTATCGGCCTCTGCCTCGAGCTTGCCCGATTTCACATAGCCTGCAAATTTGTTACTCATCGAGGCCAGATCGCCCGAAATCGCCTCGCCATTCTTGAGCATCTTCACGATGGTGGCTTGGTTTTGCGCCATGGCCGAATCCAGTCGTCCGGCAAGCTTGCCGAATGCCTCGGCGGTCATCGCGCTTTGTTGCATCAGCTTTTGCATGTCGCTTTTCAGGGCCTTGTCGCTCACCAGCTTTTCCGTGCTTTCCATCAGCTTCGCGCTGGCCTTCAGGGTTTGCTCCAGCGCCTTGATCGTGTCTCCGCTGTCGGGGGCAAAGGCGCTTAGAGGAGAGCGGATCTCTCCGGGCAGAGTCGAGCCTGCCGCGAGGACTCCTGCGCTGGCTTCAGGAGCCACGAGTTCGATCTGGCGATCGCCGATGCCGATGAGACTGCTGGGGAGAACGGCGGTGGTTCCCTTTGCAATGGTGGTCCCATCGGTGATGGCCAGGGTGACGAGGGCTTTGCCCGTCTTGCCCAGTTCGACTTTCGATACCGAACCCACTTGGACTCCTGCCAGCAAAACCTTGGCCCCGCTGGTGACGCCCCCGGCGTCTTTGAACTCGGCGAAGTACGTTGCCGTAGCCGGTGCGAAAACGCTCCGTTGCAAAATCGCGTACGTGCCTCCGAGCATCGCGATGAACAGGAACACAAAAAATCCAACTCGACCCGCTTGTGCCATATGCCACGTTTTACCCTGGGGAGAACACCAGGGTGTCGCAAATTCCCCTGACGATCTCCACCCGATCTTCCGACACTTTCACCAAGGAGCCGGTATCTCGTGATTCTACGGGGGTACTCTATTTAGGTTCCACTGACGTCAATCCTGTTGAAATTTCGTATGAAAAGTGCAGAGATTGAACAAGCGTTCAGGCGTTGGCGTCAATAGATCGGTAGGTAAGAAAATCACATGTGGCAACGATTCACAGAAAGAGCTAGAAAGGTTGTTTACTTTGCACAAGAGGAAGCGACAAAATTTGGTGAAGGCTATGTCTCGACCGAGCACCTTTTGCTAGGGTTGGTTCGGGAGTCGGATAGCGTTGCCGCAAGAGTGCTGGAGAAGCTGGGAGTGAGTCTCAGCAGGATTCGCCAAGAGGTTGAAAAACAACTGCCTCGGGGCGAGGCTCGCACTCAAGCCGAAATGACGCTCACGCCTCGGGCAAAGAGAGTCATTGACTTGGCTTACGACGAAGCGCGGAACCTGAGCAACAACTACATCGGCACCGAGCACCTTCTTCTTGGACTCATCCGAGAAGGCGACGGTCTTGCCGGGCGGGTTCTCAGCAAGCTGGGAGTTGAATTGGATCGCGCACGGCGCGAGGTCATGGCTCTTCAGGACACCGAGAATCAAACTCGGCCAAGTTCGAACCGGGG
>CAZBXR010000109.1:0-3481 GCA_964496145.1 uncultured Chthonomonas sp.
GTTTGGCGGTTGTGTTGTCGGTGCTGGCAACGCTGTATCCGGCGTGGCGGGCGTCCCGTCTCGATCCGGTCGAGGCCTTGCGGTATGAGTAACATAACCCATTCTTTCTGCAACGTGATCTTTCGAGAAAAAACCGATACAATTTTCAAAAAGTATGGTTCTCGTTCAGAATCTGTCAATGAATAACACGCCCTACGGGAGGGCGGTTGGTGTTGGGTTCGTTGGATACGTAGTGCGGCTCCACCAACTTTCCATGATGTTGCCATAGAGCGAGGCGGTGGGAGGATGGGTGATACGGGTCCAGGAGGCCACAAAATCGCGTCCGGTATAAAATAACGGGATGGTGTAATATTCCGCCATGCTGTTTTGCAGGAAGGGGGTATTTGTATCCATTCGTGTGCATTCGTGGCCTGAAAAAAACTTCACGCAATGGTCGCCAAGAACCTGCAAAGGACGCATAGGTTTTTATACCCCCGTACGTCATCCCCCGATTTATTCGGGGGATCCAGAAAAAAGAGGGATTACCCGAACAAGTCGGGTAATGACTGTCAATCCAATAAAGGGGGCTTCAAGAGGTTAAGATGGGAGGTGTGACAAAAAAAAGCCTGTGACAGCCTCAGGGATCGAGAGACCAAAAAAGGCACGCTGCCTTTCATTCCCCGGTAAGGTATCAAGGCTCTTTATTGCTTCAGGAATATCAGGGTGTGTGGCAGATGCCCATGCAAGTAGAGCAGCATGTGCCCTGAGAGCCTGAGGATCGGATCGGCCAGCGTTAAAAGGCAATAAGCTGGTTTTATAAGCAACAAGAGAGGGGTATCTTTTTGGTACAGAAAAAGCGCGTTCTGTGAGCTCTCCTAAGATCTCAATTTGTGTGTTGCGGGGAGCAATCTGCGCCGCAGCTACAAATTTGTTACATAGCTCGGTCAGTCGAGGGTCTTCTGGGGACGTTGTCAGGGGGAGGGATACAATGCCAAGTCTTAGTCGATGCGCTTCGGCTGCACGGAAGCTCATGATTTCCGGTTGAGTTGCTGTGCCTGCCGTAATTTTTTTCTGCATAGCTCGTCGTGCCAGTGTCTTTGTCAGCATATGATCGCTCCATTTTGTTTTTCCAGAACGCATAAATATAATATTTATGACTAGAAAGCAAATGATTTTATGGGAATATATTTGTTATTTGGGGGAAGGGGATTTCGCCCACCAACTTTCCATGATGTTGCCATAGAGCGAGGCGGTGGGAGGATGGGTGATACGGGTCCAGGAGGCCACAAAATCGCGTCCGGTATAAAATAACGGGATGGTGTAATATTCCGCCATTAATACGCGGTCGAGGGCGCGCACGGCATCCGTCATGTCGGTGGTGGTGCGGGCGTTCGGGATTCGGGCAATCAGCGCATCGACCGCAGGATTGCAAATCTTGGCATAGTTAAAGCGGCCTTTTTGTGACGCCGCGGCACAGCCCCAATACACGGCTTGTTCTGTCCCGGGCGAGAGCGTGTTCTGCCAGTTATACATCACCATATCGTAATCATAATCGGTCAGACGTGATTGGAATGCGGCCGCATCCAATGTGCGCAGGGTAACGGTTACCCCCAATTGAGCCAAAGAGCGTTTGAATGAGAGAGCCAGTTTTTCTTCCTCCGCCGATCCAATCAGGATTTCGAACTGGAGCGGCGCGCCGGTTCTGGCATTGACACGTACGCCGTTACGGATCACCCATCCGGATGTGGTCAGCAGGGAATCCGCCGCCATCCGGTTGGCGCGTAGGGCGGATTGTGATCCTGTGCGCGGAGGTGTCCAACTGGGGCCAAAGACGTCTGCGGGAAGGTCTTTGGCAAACGGGGTCAGAAGGGCCACTTCGCCCGCGCTGGGTTTCCCTGTCGCTGCAAGGGATGCGTTGGGGAAGTAACTGGTCAGGATGTGATACTGGCCATAGAACATGTTGCGGTTGATCCAGTCATAATCAATCATCAGGGACAGGGCTTTGCGCACATCGCGGTTATCAAAGGGCGGGCGTTGGCTGTTGAAAATAAAGCCCCACATTTTCTCGACCCGCCCATGGCGGATATCTTCCTGAATCACGTGCCCTTATAAAAAGCACTATCTGGCCAAGCCAGATACACTTAACTGCCTAACCGTAATTATATTCGGAGGGAAGCTTCGCTTGAAGGCAATCATGTTGTTGATGAATATTTGTACGTTTTTTTTCGATTTGGCGCATTGCATCTGCTAATAAATTATCGGGGATATTTTGCCTATGCCAGTCCATGAATACCTCAAGAAGTTCAGGCGGCAGTTTTTGTTGCAGTAAATCATACGATTTTATAAACGCCTTTACAAAGGAATCAATTTTTTTAGGATTTATGCTGGATGCTAAACTATTTTCATTTCCAATGTTATAGGTAGATAATGGGCGATCAACATTAACACATTTTATGTTATCATCGGCTAATATGCGTAATAAAAAGTCCCCATCTTCTGCAACACATAATTGTTCATCAAACATTCCGACAAGCTGCAAAATATTCTTTGAGAACACCCATGTTCCAGGTTGCGCTCCTGTATTTCTTAGAAGACCAACGATAGTTAAACTGTCACCGTTTCTTTGATGATCCCGTTTTCCTGAGTTCTGATCAAAAACATAATTGTCAGTCGTGCAAAAAATTCCACTATGTTCAGAGCATCTTGAAATTTCATCTATCTGTGCCGTGATTTTTTCTGTCTCCCACGTGTCATCATGATCTAAAAGAGCAATATATTGCCCTTGAGCCTCCTTCATCCCCGCATTTCTGGCTGCACTGACACCACTATTTTTTTGATTGATGATTTTAAAATTTGCCTTTTGTGCGGAAGGAAGTGTCGCTCGGTAACTCTCAAGCAATTCTAGAGTTCCATCATTGGAGCCATCAATAACGACAATTGTTTCAATATTTCGATAGCTTTGTGCCGCAACCGAAAGAACTGCCGTCATAACGCAATAAACACCTTTATAGGTTGGAATAACAACAGTAACGAGTGGGTTGTTCATGTATGATGACCTTTTGTAAATTTTACGTATATTTACATATATTGTCAAATTACAACTTAAATTGGGTGAAAGTTTCATCGAGCGGACGAGATGCCCGATGCTATCTCTGACAATCGGATGCATTTGTCCGGCCAGTGCATTTGATTTGGCAACCAGATCCACAACAAGATCATTAAGGATACGCGAGCTTCCTTCTGCTGGAAGCATCGGTTCCATCAGGCCAATTGGTTCGAGCGTTTTTTGCCGATCTTTTTGCCGCATAATATCCATTATATATCAGATAGATATACATAGTTGGGTTACCATCTTTGTGTGTCATAGGGGCTTCCTCCAAAATACAATTATAAAAAACACGCTGCCATAAAATTATGTAAATAGTAAATTATTTTATGGGAATATAGTTGTTATTTGGGGGAAGGGGATTTCGCCCACCAACTTTCCATGATGTTGCCATAG
>CAZBXR010000110.1:0-3442 GCA_964496145.1 uncultured Chthonomonas sp.
AGCCAAAACACGGGCTCGTTTGGTCCCGAGGGGCAACAGCAGTTCTCGAACTTTGGCCCGATGCTCGAACGCATGAAGAAGGCGGGCATCGTGACTCCTGAGAAAGAGCGCGAGGTCATTGCCGCGATGGATGGCTACCGAATGGCCGCCAAGGAAGATGCCGCGTTCAAGGCCAAGCAAGAAGAAGAGCGCAAGTTAGCGGAAGCCGAGCAAAAGAAGGCCGAAGAAGCCGCCAAGAAGGAAGCCGAGGCCGCAAAGAAGAGTGGCAAGGGTGATGCCGCGAAGCCTGCCGAGCCTTCCACCAGCGAACTCTTGAATCCTGGCGCGTCGAAACCGCCCGTACCTTCTGGCCCCTAATGGAGGGCGCAGGGAAGGTTATTCTGATCGCAAGTCCCCTAGGCAACCTAGGGGACTTGTCTCAACGAGCCATTGAAACCCTGCGGACCTGCGATTTTTGTATCGCAGAAGACACTCGGGTCTCTTCGAAGCTGCTTCATCACGTGGGAGCAAAGAAACCTCTCGTCGTTTTGAACGAGCACACTCAGCCCGCCAAAATGCAGCAGTACCTCGACCGGGTTGCCCAGGGCGAGACGGTAGCGGTCCTTTCCGATGGAGGCACGCCGTGTATTAGCGACCCAGGAGCGATCTTCGTCGATCTTGCGCGCGAGCGGGGGATAGAGGTTGATGCGATTCCTGGCCCTTCTGCGGTGACTCAGGCTCTCATGCTCAGCGGATTCTTTGCGCAGCGATTCGTTTTTCTGGGTTTTTTGGGGCGCAAGGCGGGAGATATTCGAAAAGAATTGGAGCCTTACGCGGATTCGACCTTGACCATCGTGCTCTTCGAGTCTCCTTATCGTGTGGAGGCTCTTTGCCGGGTTGCCGCCGAGGCGCTTCCGGGGCGAAGGGTGGCGATATGTCGAGAATTGACGAAGCTACACCAGCAGGTCGTGGTCACGACTCTTGAAAATTTTCCGAGCGAATCGGAAATGCCTCGATTAGGCGAATTCACGGTCGTGATCGAAGGAAAGAGGCGCCAAACTCGGAACTAAGAGGCGTCTTCGAGTGTTTCGGTTATTTGGCGAGAAGCGTCTCGGGTCGCCCTCTCGTCCATAATGAACCGAACCAATGATTCCTAAAGGTATCATTTGGGTGCATAAGGGCTTTTGCGTTAACAAGATGAGGAAAATAGCTTCCGTAGTAATACTGGCCGTCGTGATGATGGTCTCCGCGTTTGCGCAGGACGAAGGTGTTTACCGGTTGCAGCCGGAAGATATCATTCGGATTCAGATTTACAATGAGCAACAGGTGAGTGCTGAAGTTCAAGTAGGTCGCGATGGCAACATCAGCGCCCCCTTCATCGGAACCATTCGAGCCGAAGGAAAGACCACCGCGCTGCTAGAGGCCGACCTCGCCCTTGAGTACACCAAGAAGCTGCGATTGCGAGACCCACGGGTGAGCGTAATCATCATTCGATTCCGCCAACTCTTTGCGACGGTGGTCGGCGCAGTGAACCGACCCGGAAAGTTTGAGATTCGACAAGGCGATACCATCAAGTCGTTGATCGGAAACGGCGGTGGAGTCTTCACCGAGGGCCGAGCCGAACTTCGCCGAGCGACCCTGCAACGTGCGGGCAGCAAGGAACTGATCCCAGTTGACCTGTACTCGCTGATCGTAAAGGGTGATCTCACCCAAGATTACGAACTCTTTGATGGCGACATTTTCACGGTTCCAGAGGACACGCGAAACCGCGTGATGGTTTTGGGAGCGGTTCAATCGCCCGGTCAATATCCTTTCCGCGACCAAATGACTCTGGCCGATGCCATCTCCCTTGCACGGGGCGATATCCAATTCCGATCAAAAATGTCCGAGACATTGGTCATTCGTGAAAAGCCAGGCCTTCCCGGCGAATATGATCGAATCAAGGCGAACTACGTGAACTTTATCAGCAAGGGTGACTCGAGCCAGAACATCGTGTTGCGACCTGGCGACATCGTTTTCATCCCAGATACGAAGACCCCGAGTGGAGGTCGAATTGGTGAGATCGCTCAGGCAGCCGCCAACGCCCTCTTCATTCTCGATCGATTCGGAATCAACATCTTCGGCCGGTAACGCGCTCGAAGACTCAAAGAAAAGTCCCGTGGATCAATTCCACGGGACTTTTTTGTTCTAAGACCTGCCGACCTAGGGGCGGAGGGGAAACTCGTCTTGCAACGGTGGCCGTTCGAGCGAAAACATGGTTCCCTTCAGCACGAAGGTAAGGACGGCGGCGAGCGTCGTGACCAGGACGATCCCGGTACGATTGCCGCTGATGAACGCGATCCCCACGAACACGAAGACGAGCGTGTAAAAGATCAATTGGAACAGGGCCGCGCTGGTGCTTTGCTGGGTACGGTCAATGGTGGGAACCTCGGCGTTGAATCCCCAGCGGAGCGCGTCCTGAAACTCCCCAAACTGATTCTCGGACATGGGGCCAATCGAAGGAAGGCCCAGGCCTCGCCATTGGTAGTGAACCCGTAGCCCTCCCTCAAGAGGGGTGAGCGTGACCAAGCTGTAGGACTTCCTGGAGTTGATGTTGAGACCTTTTCCGCGCTCAAACTTGAGGGGAGAGGACTCTTGATATCCTGACCACACGAGGAACTCTCGCACCCTGCGTAGCACCTCGTCGTGAGATGCGGGGGTTGTTTCGAGATCGAAGAAGTGGTGGTCCATGGTTCGTAACGAGGGCTCCAGCGACTATAATGAGGGCATGCCTCTCACACGAGAACAGCTTGCGCAAAGAGCCGCTGAAGAGCTCCAAGACGGATTCTACGTCAATTTGGGAATCGGGATTCCGACTCTCGTGGCGAACTTCATCCCCGAGGGGATGGACGTGGTTCTCCAGAGCGAAAACGGGATGCTCGGAATGGGCCCTTTTCCATTTGAAGGAGAGGAAGATCCCGATCTCATCAATGCCGGAAAGCAAACCGTCACCGAGATTCCGGGAACCAGCTTCTTTAGCTCGGCCGATAGCTTTGCCATGATCCGAGGCGGCCACATTGACCTCAGCATTCTGGGGGCGATGGAAGTCTCGCAAAGTGGCGACCTCGCCAACTGGATGATTCCCGGCAAAATGGTGAAAGGCATGGGGGGAGCCATGGACCTTGTGGCGGGCGTGAGGCGCGTCGTGGTTGTGATGGAGCATACGAACAAGGCAGGAGAAAGCAAGGTCTTGCCTAGCTGCACGCTCCCGCTTACCGGCAAAGGCTGCGTGAATATGATCATCACCGACCTCGCCGTGTTTGAAGTAGAGAATGGCGCATTGATCCTCAAGGAGCTCGCCGAGGGCGTGTCTCGCGATGAGGTGCGAGCAAAGACTGCGGCGGAATACACAGAGGCCCCGAATCTGCGAGTCTTGAGTTACGCCTGAGCCTATGACTGCGCAAGATTTTATCGCGACTCGCCG
>CAZBXR010000111.1:0-3359 GCA_964496145.1 uncultured Chthonomonas sp.
CCATCGCCTTCGCGATCGTGGTCGCCGAAGAGAGCGAGACCATCTCGCTGAGGATTCTGCGCCGAACCGGGTGAGCCAGTGCCATCAACGCCTCGGGGCGGTCTACACGGGTGTATTTCATAGTTTGGAGGGAGAATACTCCATGAAAGAAAAATTTGTCTTTAATTCAAAAAAAGCTCCCCCCGCGTGATCTCTCATCGTGGGGGGAGGGGTTCTTTACTTATTTGTGGATGGCGTGTCCCATGGCGTCTTCCCATGCTTCGAGGAAGGCTTCTGCCATGGTTGGGTGGGCATGAATCGTCTCGGCCATGGATTCGAGAGTCGCCTCGTGCTTGATGGCGGTGGTCGCCGTGGCGATCATGTCCGTGACGTGCGCCCCGATCATGTGGACGCCCAAGATTTCGCCGTACTTCTTTTCGGCCACGACTTTGACGAACCCATCTTGCTCGGCGAGCGCCATCGCTTTTCCGAGAGGTCGGAAGTTGAATTTTCCGACGACAATGTTCTCGTCTCCGTATTGCAATTTGGCTTGGCTCTCGGTCAGGCCCACGCTCGAAACCTCTGGAACGGTGTACACGCAGTTCGGCACGCAGTGATAGTCGAAGAGTTTGGATTGGTTCTTCAACATGTTCGTCACCGCAAGAATCGCCTCTGCACTTGCGACGTGCGCAAGTTGAATTCGACCGGTCACGTCACCGATCGCATAGATATTCGGCACATGCGTTTTCAGCGTGTCGTCGGCAACTTCGACGCCGCGCTTGTGCAGCTTTACGCCGATCTTGTCGAGATTCATCCCGTCGATGTTGGCCTTTCGACCCACGCCGAGGAGAATCACCTCTACCTCGATGACGCTCGTCTCTCCACCGCGCTTCACGTGGCATTTCCAGCCACCCTTTGTCTTCTCCACCTTTTCGAGGGTGGACGAGGTGTGAACCTTGATTCCTTGGCGGCCAAGGAGCTTTCCAAGTTCGACTCCGAGCTCTTCATCCATCATCGGAATCAGATTCGGCATCATCTCGCCGAGGTGAACCTCGGCGCCCAAGCCATTGAAAACGTAGCTAAACTCAACGCCGACGGCGCCGCCGCCCAGGATGAACATGCTCTTTGGCACTTTGGGTGCGGTGACGGCATCATCGCTCGTCCAGACGCCTTCTTCGCGTCCTCCTTCGAGCCCTGGGATGCTGAGCTTAATGACCGATGAACCCATGGCGAGCAGGAAGTTTTTCGCTCGCAGGGTTTGCTTCTGGCCATCTTTTTCGACTTGAATGGTGTTCGCATCGATAAAGCTGGCGAACCCTTCCACGTGGCGAATCTTATTTTTCTTAAAGAGCATGCCCACGCCGCCGCGCAGAGTGCTCACGATCTTGTCGCGTCGCGCGCTGAACTTGTCAAAGTCCATGCTTGCCTCGCCGGTGACGTTGATGGCGAGTGCGTCTGCGTGCTTCACGTGGTTGAGTCGCTCCACGCTGGCGATCATCGCCTTACTGGGGATACAGCCCCAGTTCAGACAGGTGCCGCCGAGATACTCCTTCTCAACGCAGATGACGGAGGCGCCGAGTTGGGCAGCACGAATGGCTCCGACGTAGCCGCCGGGGCCTGCACCGATAACGATGAGATCAGCATCAAAATTGTTGTTTGCCATTGGGTCTTCTAAAATGCTAGGGTCTTGGAGAACAGAAATTTGCTGGATGAGCGACTGAATGTGCCGCGGAAGAACCACGGTGGGTCCATTCACAGGAGTCGAGGCGGCACGAGGATCTGAACTCATAGAGCAGAAGGAAGATGAAACATCTTCAAGTCCCAAGTGTACCTGTCAGGCACTCGGGTGTCGGCACCTTTAGAGAGTGATGGGGAGAACGTTTTCGGGCGATTCAAATCCCGCTCTTCCCATGGATTTGTGCACGGGGTAGCACAGCATCTCCCACTCTGGGAAAGGGCATTCGACCATGGCTTGCACATCGTGAATTTCACCGGTGAGGTACTCCCGCACCCGATTTGGGGGGAGGACACACGGCATTCGATCATGGATTTTTGCGGCCATGTCATTCGGGCGAGTCGTAAGAATCACGCACTCTTCTATCCCGAGTTCTTGGTTCGAAACGTGGATCGCAGCGAGTCCGAACATCTCGTGATTTGCCAGCCGAAAGTAGTAGGGCTGTTTGCCTTCTTTGGTGGTTGCCCATTCAAAATAGCCGTTGCAGGGAAGGATGCACCTTTTTGATCGAAATAACGGGAAGAATGCTCGGCTTTCCAGCAGCCGCTCGGCCCGCGCATTGAGCATGAGAGACTTTGCCCACACGGGCTTCATCCCAAAGATCATCGCCTCTGGCTTGAGGCTTCCTTGAACCATCCGAACAGTGCTGACGACGGAAAGCGGCCCAAGATTGAACATGGGTTTCCAGTCGTAACACAAAGGAAACTCAGGTGTCTGCTCGCCAAAGAGTGCGAATCGGACGCACATGCGAATTAGCCTTTTGGCTTACGAACTTTGGGTGGATTCAACGTGATCTTCGGAACCACGACCGCTCGCCAAGGGATCGTGATCGAAGGCTGGTCTGGGGCATCGGTGGTAAACGTGATCGTCCCAGATCGGATTCCGGGAGTGGATGTGTTCAGGCTCAGCGTATGAGTTCGTAGTTGGCCTGGAGTGGCAACGAGGACTCCTCCCGGAGGGGTCACTCCGCCGGTGGCTGAAATCGTGTAGTTCAGATTGCTGATCCCCGCGACGTTCCAAAGGCCCACGTTTCCACTGTGGACAATGCTCACCGGAGCAATGGCGCTCGCGCCTTGATCAATAAGACCAAAATCCACTTCGAGATCGGGCACGGCGGCGCTGGCTGGAACTTTGACATCCAGGAAAACCGGAAGGTGGCCGTTGCCATTCACCGTGGTGATCAGTGCCGAAGCGATCGTGGGGCCGACCATCGTGTTTCCGGTGGTCTTCATCACCGTATCGAAGGTCGTTCCATCGTTACCCCAGCATCGATAGCTATGATTGGGATCGTCCCAGGTGGTGGTGCTGTACGGAATGTTTCGGTTTCCGATGTACTCGAGGCCGCCTCCGTCGTAGAACGATCCCTCCAGCAAAATTTGATCGTGCCGAGAGTCCATTTGGGTGGAGGGCTCTTGCGTGTGGACAATGCGAAACGCACTCGTGTTTTCCCAGTTCCCGGGAGTATTGATCGGGTCGAACAATCGCCCAGCGTTGTTCGTCTTCGAGCCTGTCAACTCGACATAGGCGGCTTGACCGCTATCTTGGATATTCAGGTCTGCGCACATGAGCACGTTCCAATCTGGATCCAGACTTTCTGCATTGGTCCGATAGTACTGTGCCTCTTTGATTCGCCGAGCTTCGATTG
>CAZBXR010000112.1:0-3286 GCA_964496145.1 uncultured Chthonomonas sp.
CGGTGCTGCAGGCGGTGGAGCAGGTGGTGCAGGAGGCAGCGCCCTCCAAGCAGGCACTGGATTCACTCCTGATGGAATTCGTCGAGTCACCTACGACCCGACAGACAACTCGCTGATCGTGGAAGGTGACGATGAGGCCATCCAGCAACTTCGACAACTGGTCGCATTCTTCGATCAAGTACCGAAGCAAGTCGTTGTCAAGGTGGAATTCATCACGACCAGCCAGAGCATCATCAAGTCGCTTGGCATGGACTGGCTTTACCAACGTGGTTCAGTCAATGCTGGAAACCGACCGGGAACTTTGGCTCGGGTGAGCGACCCCATCTTTATCAACTACGCAACCGGGAACATCACAACTCGATTGCGAACGTTGATCAACGAGGGTGATGGAAAGACCGTCAATGCTCCTTTGGTAAGAACTCTGAATAACCAGACTGCGACCGTTACCCAAACCACGCAGACAACCGTGTTCTTGGCCCAAACGACGAACGGTGCAGGTGGCGTTACCACAACGTTCAACCCAACCACCCTTACGATCAACACCGGTCTCCAAGTACGGCCCCGTATCAACGATGACGGATTCGTCACCATGACTCTCGCCCCACAAATCAGTGACTTCGGTCAGGTTCGGCGAGGACCAGACGGACAGGAAATTCCTGACGTTCTGTCACAACAACTGCGAGTGGTCGCCCGGGTGCGAAGTGGTCAAACCATCGCACTTGCAGGCTTGAACCGAAAGTCGACGACGAACTCGTCTTCTCGATTCCCGATTCTTTCGGACCTTCCCATCATCGGACAATTGTTCCGATCAAGCTCGGTCCAAAGAAACGACAGCGAACTGTTGATCTTCGTTACGCCATACGTGATCGAGGATGACTCCAACGGTGGTCTCACACCCTAAGCTGGTCAATCGATAACAAAAGTCGCGGTGGAGAGATTTCTCCACCGCGTTTTTCTTGAATAATGGAGAGAATGTGGATTCTGGTGGGAATGATGGGGGCAGGGAAGTCCACGCTCGGACGTGAGCTCGCCAAAATTTCTGGCCGAGATTTTAAGGACACGGACACCCTCCTCCAAAACCGATTTGGGAGGCCCGTGGCGCAAATCTTCGAAGTCTACGGTGAGCAGACTTTCCGTGGCCATGAAACCTCTGTCCTCGCGGGGCTCGAACCCACCCATACAGTCCTCGCGACGGGCGGCGGCATCGTGATGCGCGAAGAGAACTGGGCCGAGTTACGGCGACTCGGGACGACGATTTTCCTAGAAGTACCCCTTGAAGATCTCGTCCGCAGATTGACGATCTCAAAAAAGCGCCGCCCGCTTCTTGAAGTCGAGGGCTGGCAAGACCGATTGCGAGAGTTGTACGAAGCCCGTCTCCCGCTGTACCAAAGGGCAGATATCACATTCCACGTCGAGTTTGACGACTCCAGCGCCCTAGCAAAACGACTCCTCAAGAGGCTGATCCCAGAATGATCGTCCAACACTCCCAAGGTTCCTATCCGATTCAGTTTTGCGACGAGTCGACCGTCCTCGCGGACTTGCCGGAAGGCTCGGTGGTGCTCGTCGACGAAAATGTCCATCGTTTGCACCGGAGGATTCTGCCCGACCTTCCCACCCTCGTGGTTCCATCCGGAGAAGCCAGTAAGTCGCTCGGAATGTACGGGGACCTCGCAACTCAGCTCTTAGGCCAACGCACCACGAGGAAATCGACTTTGGTGGCAGTGGGCGGCGGGGTCGTGGGCGATCTCGTGGGATTTCTGGCCGCCACGTTCATGCGTGGAATTCAGTTCATTCAGGTCCCGACGACACTCCTAAGTCAAGTCGACTCCTCGGTCGGGGGAAAGGTGGGGATAGACACTCCCACCGGCAAAAACCTCTTGGGAGCGTTTCACCCGCCGATCTCTGTTCGGATATGTCAGGGGTTTCTCCACACCCTTCCAGAGCGGCAGTTTAACAACGGCATGGCCGAGGTGTGGAAAATGGGATACATCTCGGATCAAGCACTCCTGGAGACCCTGCGCCAGGAGCCAGTGCATATTCATCACCCGAAGCTCGCGGATATCATCCAAGCCTCCATCCAAGGAAAGCGGGCCATTGTGGAAGCCGATGAGTTTGAGACCACGGGCCTACGCGCCACCCTCAATTTTGGGCATACACTGGGCCACGCCATCGAGCAACAGCTGAACTACGAAGGGTTACTTCACGGCGAGGCCGTGGCGGTCGGCATGGTGCTCGAATCGAGACTGGGAGAATCCCTCGGCATCACGCCCGAAGGAACAACCGAGCAGATCATTCGAGACATGGAGGTCCAGGGGCTCCCGACCCTGCTCCCATCAGGACTGTCTATTGACGGCCTCATCGAGGCCATGACCCACGACAAAAAGAAATTGTCGGCGACGAATTTGGCATTCAGCTTAATTACCGGGCCGGGAACGTGTAAACTCTTCTCAAACGTGGAGACGCAATCTGTCGTTGCGATGTTGAAGAATACATGAGGGTGATTCGTAGCACCTTTCTTTTGCTCTGCATTGTCCTGTTCGTCGGGGGCTACGCCGGTAGCCAGTTGGCAACTTGGACAGGAAGGACGGAATCGTTCTACAAAGCCTTTTTACAGCCAGGAATTCAAACTCTCTCTTGGGCTGTTGTCGCATTGGCACTTGTTCTTTTCTTTGCTGGCAACTCGGATAAGGGGCAAGACGAGTCATGATCGGAACCCTCCTCCGCATTCGATACGAAGTTCTGCAAGAGCTTGAAGAAGGGCCGATTTTCAAGGCGTATCGGGTTCGAGACCGGGTCGGCGGGCGTGAACTCAAGTGCCGCATCATCCAACCTCCTTTTTCTGGAGAAGCCTCTTTTCTCGATGCAATGCGCAACGTGATTTCCGAGACGAGGGCGTACGAACACCCCGGATTGGAAAAACTGCTCGAAATCGATGAGCACGAAGGCGCGCCATTCTTGGTGAGCGAACTTTCTCCCGGAGCCCAACTCCAGGACAAGATTCGAAAACTCGCACCGTTTTCCTCCCACGTCTCCATTACCACCGTGATCGGCGTGCTGGAGGCACTCACCGCGATGCACGACCTCGACCAAGCTCACGGCGACATCGAGAGTGCAAACGTCTTCGTGACGCAAGACGGAAAGGTGAAACTTGCCCTTCCCGGAGTGTGGAAGGCGTATGGAGCGAGCAACACGGCGGGTGGAGTCGTTTTGCCCGGCATGGCGTCCTACCTGGCGCCCGAAATCACCTTGGGCGAGATGCCCTCTCCGCGCTCCGACATCTATGCCG
>CAZBXR010000113.1:0-3270 GCA_964496145.1 uncultured Chthonomonas sp.
ATCCAGGCTGGCGGCGCCCCTGCGAGACTACGTTGAACTGGTTGCGGTCGTAGTCATAACCGCCCGTCATCGCCATGATTTTCCCTTGGCTATTCAGGAGGAGAAACGCGCCTGTGGTGATCCTAGCGCCTCGATTCCGATCCACCAATCGACGCACTTGCTGATCCGATATCTTTTGGAGCCGCGTGTCGAGAGTCGTATAAATCTTGTATCCCCCGGCTTCGACATCGATATCCTGAAACTGGGGCTTGTCCTGGAGTTCCTTCAGGATATAGTCCACGAAATAGGGAGCTTGCTTCGTCGATCGCTCTCCCGCCGAAGGAGGGCGCTTGGAAAGCTTCACTTTCTCCTTGATCGCCGAATCGTATACCGACTGCGTGATCATCCCCTCCTCGAGCATAAGTTTGAGGACGACGTTTCGGTTTTTCGTCGAGACCTCTAGGTTTTTGAAGGGGTTTTGGGAACTCGGCCGTCGGACGCAGCGAGAGAGCATCGCGGCTTCGGCGGCGGTCAACTCATCGAGTGATTTATCAAAATAAACTTCAGCGGCTTTTTTGATTCCGTAGGCGTAAGAACCGTAGTACACCTGGTTCAAGTACATCTCAAGAATATGCTTCTTGTCGTAGGTCTTCTCGATCTCGGTGGCGATGGCCATGTCCTGAATCTTTCGATTCACGGTTTGTTCTGAATCAGAAAAAAGGCGCTTGGCCAATTGCATGGTGATGGTGCTGGCTCCACCGCTCACCTCGCCCTCTTTCACCGTGGTGAACACCTTCTTTAAGCCGGCGACATAGTCTACGCCGTGGTGTTGATAAAAGCGCTTGTCCTCCGCGGCGATCGTGGCGTCTTGAACAAGTTTAGGAACATCGTCGATGTTGACCCACTCCCTTTTCTCAGCAACAAATTCGTAAAGGACCTTGCCGTCGCTTGAGATGATTTGCGTGGGCGAAATGTCCAAGCTCTGGCGAACGTTGGTGAGCAGCGCCAGCTTGGGGCGCACCTCTTTCACCTTCGCCGCCCAGAAAACCCACCCGGCGATGACTGCTGCAGAAGCGAAGATAAATCCTAGTAACCCAAAAATCTGAAGCCTGCGTACCCAACGTGGCCGCTTCTTCTTGGATGCAGAACTAGCTCCTTTGCCTATCGATTTTGTTGCCACGACTTCTCCTGAGTATAACGCACGGGAAAGACAAGTAGTGTCACGAGTTCTTGACTTCCTCTGTTGAAGACGACCGAGATCGTCCAAAATGTGCATTCACATGAACCTGTTGCAACAGCGCCTCTGCGAAGTCCGATCCTTGGGTCGAAAGTCCGTGATCCCCTTTGTCACGGCTGGAGACCCGAGTCTAGATTCTCTTCCCGCCATTCTTGACATGCTTGCCGAGGCCGGGGCCACCGCGATCGAGGTTGGAATTCCGTTCAGCGATCCTATCGCGGATGGTCCAACAATTCAAGCCTCCAGTCAACGAGCCCTGGAGCGAGGGGTGCGGCCCAGCGATGTCTTGGCCGCGCTCGCGAATTGGGAGAATCCCGGGGTGCCCGTGATCTTGATGGGTTACTACAATCCCATTCTTCGCATGGGTCTAGAGTCGTTTGCAACGAGGGCGAAAGAGGCCGGGGCGCACGCGGTGATCGTGTGTGATCTCACCCCCGAGGAAGCCGGACCGTGGTCTGCAGCCGCCCAATCGGCAGGCCTGGACACCATTTTCCTCGTCGCGCCGACCTCGACGGAGGCTCGACTCGATGACGTGGCCCGGGCATCAACCGGATTCGTCTACGCGGTTTCTCGAACCGGCGTAACGGGGGCCGCGTCGCAAGGCGGATCACCCGAGATCGAGGGCTTGATTCAAAAGGTCCGGGATCGGACAGAAGTGCCCGTTCTCGTGGGATTCGGCATTTCCTCTCCCGAGCACGTCACCGCGATGTGCTCGATTTCAGACGGAGTCATCGTAGGGAGCAGTCTTGTCCAAAGGCTCGCCTCAGATTGGAATGGCGGTGCCGGAAGAGCAGAGATTCTGGCGTATGTGAAGAGCCTTGTCGAGGCGAACGGCACCGGATCTACGGCAGATACTGTATTATAGTGTCTAGATTTTTGTAATGACTTGTGGTTTGATTGCATCGATAGCGTTGCTGGGTACAGCTCAATTTCCCCCTCAAGAGACGCCGAAAACGACTCGTGAGGACGAAATTGGTGTCCCTGGGAAAGACTTAACTCCGGCCCAAATTGACGTGGCCCGGGAAGTCTTGAAGTTCACAAACATGGAACGGAAGGCTGAGAAGATCGATCCTCTCAAACTCAACTGGGATCTTTCGAACGTGGCCATCTGGAAAGCCACCGACATGGCGACGAACAACTATTTCAGCCACGTGGATTCAAAACTCCGTTCGCCTTCGACGCTGGTCGAAGAATCGGGTTTCAAAGATTGGCGCGCCGTCGGTGAGAATATCTTGGGTGGGGCGGAAGACTCGAAGGAAGCCCTCAAGCTGTGGATGCAAAGCCCAGGCCACAAGAAGGCCATTCTCGACAAGCGTTTTCAAGAACTAGGCGTCGGCTATACCTTCGACATCAAGAGCAAATACATTAAGTATTACGTTCAAATCTTCTACTCAAAGTAAAAGGGCCCCTGGCAGAATCGCCAGGAGCCTTTTGAGATGTGCCTTGATGGTTTGCAATTCGATCAGGCCGCGAGAGCGAGTTGGTATTCCTCCTCGCCCTCCAGCACTTGCTGGAGCCGAAGCCGAGTCATAAACTCAATTTCTTCATTGTTTCGAGCGACACACACGTACTTTTGTGCGCCTCGCAGTTTGCAATAGGTTTGGACAACGTGAAACGCTTCCATGACACCATCATCGAGTCGACTTGCCTTCGAATAATCCAAAACGAAAGTAAAGGTGCCGCCGTGATACTCATTGAGCTCATTGATTACTGAATCAGTAAAGACCTGAGCCTCTCCGATGGTCACGTGGCCTCCCAAGCTTGCCTCTAGTACACCGTCCTCTTCATTCCACTTAACTAAGTACATAGTTCTCTCCCAGTTCGGAGCCGAAAGGCCCCGTCACGATCCTATTTTTCCTTCGAATCCTCGCCGGGCTCCAGGTATCTCGAACGGGTCGGAGAAACTCTGGTAGGCGTTCTAGCTAGACAGCTTACGGGCCAGTATTCGTGGCGGCGCATCGCCGAAAGTGGTCCGGCTCGGGTAACAGTCTGGGTCTAGCGCGCTCGTAGCTCAGTGGATAGAGCATCAGCTTGCGGAGCTGAGGGTCGGAGGT
>CAZBXR010000114.1:0-3266 GCA_964496145.1 uncultured Chthonomonas sp.
TGGAGTGGGCCAGCGGCTCGATTCGAATCCACGACCCAATCCTCCAGTCGAAAATCTTTCAACTCTTGGGGATCGGCGAGGAGATGCAGAAAGAGCGATTTGGCCATATTCTCGAGGCGTTCAGCTATGGGCCGCCGCCGCACGGAGGCATTGCCCCAGGCATCGACCGTCTCATCATGTTCTTGCTCGATGAAGAGAACATCCGAGAGGTCATCGCTTTTCCAAAGGTGGGCGGAGGCTACGATCCGTTCATGGATGCGCCGAGCACGATCGATGCGCTTCAGTGGGCAGAACTCGGCTTACGCCTGAGCTAAGGTCTTGTAAGCTACGAGCGTCAGGCCGCTTTCCGATCTTGATCTGGCATGTGGATCGAGGTCCGATTTCGGCCTCCGCGTTTTGCCGCGTAAAGGGCTTCGTCTGCTGCCTGAATCAGCTCGTTTGCGCCGCCGAACGCTTCATCGCTGCTGGCGAGACCGAGGCTCACGGTGACCTTCCGGTGTCCAAAATCTGTAGACTCAATATGGCTTCGAATACGCTCGGCGACAAAAACCGCTTGAGCGAGCGAAGTCCTTCGGAAAATCACGGCGAATTCTTCGCCTCCATATCGCCCCAAGATGTCTCCTCCACGGAGCACTTCACGAACCGTTTTTGCGAGCAAGCGCAGACAATCGTCGCCGGCAAGGTGCCCAAATGTATCGTTGAAACTCTTGAAGTGGTCCACATCGAAGAGACAAAGGGTCACAGGGTCACCCTTGGATTGCGCCCACTCCATCTCGTCCGCAAGAGATTCGTGGATACTCCGGTGGTTGGGCAATCCGGTCAATCCGTCGGTCTGGCTCGCCAACAGAAGCATGCGGTTGGCATCGGCCATCGACTCGTTGGTCGCCATCAGTTCGGCCTTCACTTCCTCAAGCTCTTTGTTCGCTGATTCTGCTTTTCGAAGGTGGTCAAGCAGGCCGAGTTGCATGTAGCGCAGCTCTTCGTTCGCGTGTTTTGCCTTTTCAGAATTCTTGATGGCGACAGACCGCTGCCTCTCAAACTCCAAAATCGTGTTTTTTAACTCCGCTTGCATGGACTCAAGCTCCATGTTTCGGTCGACGAGCTGATTGGAAACCTGGTGAATCTTGCCGCTTTTTTCGCGAAGGTCGGCAAGAGCGGTTTGGTATTCGGCCTCGAGGGCTCGGTTGTCTCGGATCAAAATGACCTGGCGGATCATGACCGCGGTCATGAGAGTGATGGAGCAGAAGATCGCGACAAACAGATCAACGCTGATTCCAGTCGCCGCAAAAACAACACCGGACCACGCGAAGGAGGTCGGGACAAACAGGAAGAGAAGGGAAGAGGGTAATCGCCTTCGTAAAGGACCTCTTTCCTGCGAAGAGACGTTGCGGACGGAACTACGGACCGCCGCGTGAGCGGCAAAGAACAACATGATCGCATTGGCGACGACGACCGTTGAATCATAGAGCCCGGCACTCCCCGCATCCATATGGAGTGAATGAAGCATGGAGTGAGCCATGCAGAAGAACATCGAGGCAATGAGTAGCCTGCGCGCTGGTCGAAGCTCCGCGGTTCTGCTTTGCAAGCCGATGACGAGTGCTCCGATGAAGAAGCCAACCTCCACAACTCCTTGGACCACGTGAAGAACGTTCACGGTGTTCCAAGCTTCGATGCGCTGGAGAAGAGGTTGGAGATGCAAGAACCACCCGAAAGCGATGAGGGCGAGAATGCCCACGATGCCATCGGAGAAGAGCCGGGCATCCCAGAACTTTCTTTCACGCGAATCGGACAGGCGGAAGAGAGCTACGCAGAGGGATGCGGCGAAAGCGAGTTCACAAATGACTCCTTGGACATGGGCAGTTGCCGGGATGGCCAGAGCGCCGATCTTGAACGCGAATCCGGTGGCAATCCACCTAGAGGCTGCGGAAAAGTGGGATTTTAGACGCCCCCACGCGTACAAGATTGAGCCAAGAATGCATGCCCCGAGGAGGGAGGGAAGGGCCCGACCGAGGGTTGGATCAAGAGCCTTTGGGGCAAAGAGGGCGAGGGCGATGGTCAGGCCGGAGAAGAGGCCGATCGCAGAAAATGCCAGACGCAACGGCAGTTGAATTGCCTTTGCGTTCGGTCTTCCTCCGCGCATGCCCTTATGACCCATAGAGATTCCCAAATTCCCTAGAAGACTTTTTCCATAAAGTCTCTCGTTTATACAAGCGAACAATTTGGATTCAAATTTTTGGGTGTGGAAAACCTGTGGAACCCAGGTGAATAAGCCGGGGAAAAGCTATTGATAAAATTGGGAGAAGAAAGCCCTTGACACGCAAGATATGGTGGTGTATAGTGGAGGAGATCGCTACATGTAGCGGTGAGGGTTAAAATGCGTTGTGTGTTTTGCGGGTATCCCGAACAAAAAGTATTGGAATCGAGGCCTGCGAAAGAGGACGGAGCCATCCGTCGTCGAAGGGAATGCTTGCGCTGTAACCGAAGGTTTACGACGTTTGAGACGGCAGAAAAGCCGCGCCTTTTTGTTGTGAAGAGGCGAGGCGATCGAGAAGAGTTTACGAAGGAGAAGGTGTTTCAGGGCATGTCTTTGGCTTGCCGCAAGCGCCCCGTTTCCCATGAGTATCTTCTGGAGATCGCTGAGAAGATCGAACGCGAGATGTTAGATAAATTTGATACCGAGGTGACCTCTATCGAGGTCGGGCACCGCGTCGAACAAGCGCTCTTGGAACTTGACCAAGTCGCTTTCGTTCGGTTTGCGAGTGTGAATCGGGAGTTTGAGGATGCGAACGAGTTTCGCAAGATAGTGGATTCCGTACGTCGAGCCCAGAAAGGTGGGAAGAGCGAGCAAGAGCCGGTGGCCGTCCGATAAGCCGTGCATTTTGTCGCAACTTCCGAAACCATATCGACGAATAAAGTGTAGACTAATGTCTACCGTAAGATTGAAGAGTAAACAAACGACATGAGGTCAATTCAGTGAAAATTCAGCGCCACTTCACCCAACAAGGGCAAGACCCTTACGCCGGGATCGATTTCGAACCAAGAAGGAGTGAGATTAAGAACCCTGATGGTTCAACCGTCTTCTTGATGGAAGACGTGATGGTGCCGAAGGCATGGAGCCAAGTCGCCACGGACATCCTCGCCCAGAAGTATTTCCGCAAAGCGGGCTTGAAGGACCCAACGAACGTCCCCGGCAACCCGAGCGCCTACGGCAACCCCGATTTAGATCACGAGATTGACTCTCGCCAAGTGTTCCACCGCCTCGCTGG
>CAZBXR010000115.1:0-3220 GCA_964496145.1 uncultured Chthonomonas sp.
CATTCGCGCGATGGTCGCCTCCGCATGAACCGTACAGATATTGAACCAAACGGCTAAGAGGATGACTAATCCGATGGAGAGCGGAATGCGCAATGGCGCCTTTTTCACCCAAATGGCGATCAGCACCCACAGAACCATGCTGGCGTAGGTGAGCTTGTTCAGACCAAGCGGGTTCGCGATGTAGTTCAGAAACTGCTGCGCCAAGCACAGATAGATATTGAGGAGGCCCCACCAATACAGCGCGGTATGCGCTGGGCTCAGCCTATCTCGAGCCGCGGCGTCTATCCGCGCGAGAATATTTCTATCTGGGAGCTTGGTTTCCATCAAAATTTTCTTCCACTGCAAAGACGGTCGCTACCCGATGATTGTACGCCGAAAGGAGGCAAGTAGGCATTTCCAATAGAAACGGTTCCCAAACAAGGGTCCCGCATTCCTTAGGTACTGCAACGCTTCGGGCCATCGGGACCGTTCCGCCATCATCATCCAAGTGATTCTTTCGAACTTCCTCTTCTCAAAGTCGGTTGCAAATGGCCAACCCTCCAGCACATTTGCCAGGTTCGGCCCATGTTGAGCCGTTCGCTTACTCACGGACCCCTCCACGATTCGATATCGCGTGAGCTCTTCAGCGATGCTGTAGGCTCGATTTGCGTGCGCACATCGAATCCAAAAGTCAACATCCTGAAACTTGATCAGCTTCTCATTGAATCCGCCGACCGACCAATACGCCTCCGTGGTGACTGAGAATCCGGACCCGCTCGGCCAGTGACGATGATTAATCAGCTCTTGCCAATCGAAAAAGCCCTCCTGCTGCCGCCCCGCCGTCCAAGGCACCCCCTTCCCATCGTCGCGAAAGGGCTGGGATCGATCGAGAATGAGGCCAGGACCGTGGTCAGCATAAACTTTGAGATGGCGCTCAATCTTCTCGGGATGCCACAGGTCATCGGCATCGAGGAAGAAGAGGATGTCCCCTTCGGCCCTTTCGGCGGCCCGATTTCGCGCGATCGCGCCATTTCCTTTTGCGAGGTCAAGGACCACCGCGCCGTGCTCGCGGGCAATCTCACGGGTGTTATCCGTGCTCCCATCATCTCCGACGATGATTTCTTGGGGCCGAAATGACTGTGCCCAAGCGCTCTCGATAGATTCAGCGATCATCGCCGCCGCATTGTATGCTGGCATCACGACCGAGACTGACTTTTCAGAGCCCTTGGGCACGGTGTATGAAATTGTGGAATTAGCCTCGGCGGATGTAGGCGCTCTTTGCGGAGAACGGCTCTTCGTCGGCTTGAGCTTCCGTCATGACGATGCTGATTGCCTTTGCCCCTGCCTTGTTCAGCAGGTCTTGAGCGATCGGCACGGAGCGATAGTTTGTTTGCGCCCCGCTCACCACGAGCACCACGTCATCAACCAGTCGGGCAATACATGCCGCATCGGCCAAGACATCGCACGGTGGAACCGCGATGATCACGACATCGCAGTACAGTCGGAGCGATTGCATGATCGCTTCCAACTTTGGCTGCGGCGAGTTCGTGAGATAGCGGAGGCTGCTGTCGGTTCCAGCCGGCAACAGCATGAGGTTTTCATGCACCGTGGAGACGACCAGGTCCTCGACTTTCTTGGACTCCTCGGAACCGAGAAGGTTCGAAAGCCCTTCCTTGCCGCCACCGTTCAAGACCGTGGTGATCGGCGATTTCAGCAGGTCGGCGTCCACGAGGAGAACTCTTGTTCCACCCTTCGCGACTGCGGTCGCAAACTGGGTTGCGCTCGAATAGGTAACCATCGACGACTTCACCCCTGTGAACAAGAATGTTCGGAGTGTCTTCGTATTGTTGGTCACCATGGAGAACGCCATGTAGCGGAACGCTTCGGGAGGGTTGGCCCCTGAAGTGGCAATGGCGCGTAGGCCCTTGGCTCCTGTGCGTTGCCCCACCGGGATGGAAGCAATCACGGGAAGGCCGGTGAGCGCAGTAAGTTGTGTCGAGCTTTGGATTCGCAGTCGGAGAGCTTCGACCGCGAAGCTAAAGAGAAGACCGAGCGCGAGACCAGCAACGGCACCGATAAGAATGAACTTCTTTTGATCGGGAGCAATTGGGTTTGGATCTGGACTGGCAACGTTCAAGACCTGAGCGGCCCGTGTCGTCGTTTCTGATCGGTTCTTGAGGTCGTCCGATTGAGCTTTCAGTCGCTTGTAGCGCTCGTCGGCGAGTTGGAGATCACGAACCAGTTGCAGATACTGCGCTTCTGTGTCGGGGAGGAGCCCAACCGCGCTCTTCTGTTGCGAGAGAATTCCTTGAGTTGCATTCAGGTCGGCCCGAATGCCATCTCGCTCTGCCTTTGTTTGGGCCAGCAGCTGTCCGATCTGGATTCGTGCGCCGTTCGGCCCGCTGCTCGTGCTTTGGGTCGAAACCTTGGCCATTTCCTTCTTCAGTTCGGCTTCAAGGGTCTTAATCGTTGTATCCAGAGCCTTGATTTTAGGGGCATCCTCAAGATAAACCTCAAGAAGTCTCGAACGCTCAGCGCGGAGATTTCCGATATTGCCTTCGAGGTTTTGCACCGAAGTTGGCTTCGCACTGATCGAAGCATTTTGCTCCGTCTTGGGCATGGAATCGAATTGCGCTTGGAATGCGGCAACGCGAGCCTCCGCACCGGCGAGTTGCGAAGTCAGGGTTTGGACTCGGACGTTCAACTGAGTTTGCGTATTCGTCTCGTCCGAAGCGAGCTTTGCGAGGTCCGCAAATCCCTTCGATTTCTTAAAGGTTTGAAGGGCTGCTTCCTTGGCTCGGAGTTCCTTGTCGGTAGCGTCAAGGTTCGAGCTCAAGTAAGAAAGAGCGGTTTGAACCGATTCCCGCGAGTTTCTTTGGCGGATATCGTTGTACTTCTTTGCAATCGCATTCGCGAGGCTGGCGGCCACTTCCGGGTCGTAAGCTCGAACCTTCAGAAGGGCAACACCCGCGTCAATTTGTTGGTTTGTGTTTCTGGCGGTCTCGATGTCGTACATCCGATAGAGGTCCACCCACTTGTCAAGCAGAGCCGTTCGGTTTGTTTGTTGGGCGACATCGGAAAGCGCTTGGTAGAACACCGCTTGAGAGCTCAAGAGTTGCCGCTCGGTGGTGAGCGATGTCAAAGCAACCGAGTTCAAGATGTTGGCAACGTCTTGCGTGTAAACGCTGTTCGACGTTTGCCCTTGTCGCGTTTGGTCCCCAAGAACCATTTCCAATCGCCC
>CAZBXR010000116.1:0-3215 GCA_964496145.1 uncultured Chthonomonas sp.
GCCAATTTGGATCTCCCCGCGAAACGTTGCGCTGTGCGGTGGCGGAAATTGCACGTCACGGGATACAGGTTTTGTATCAATCGCCGGTCTATTTAACGGCGCCGGTCCCGATATCCGATCAACCATGGTATCACAATGCCGTAATCCGTGTGGCAACCAATCATGCTCCGCATGAGTTATTGCAGGTGTTACAAGCGATTGAAAACCGCTTCGGGCGGGTGCGGTCAGAGCGCAATGCACCACGGGTGCTTGATCTGGATATTCTGGCCTATCACGATGTGGCGATGACCACGGATGACTTAATTCTACCGCACCCACGATTGCATGAACGGGCCTTTGTCACCTATCCGTTGCGCGATGTGGCGCAAGATTGGGTGCATCCGGTTTTGCATCTGTCGGTGTCCGGGATGATTGCGCGCCTTCCTGCCGGGCAAGAGATTGAAAAGACCTATCGCCCGTTGATCATGGGGATTGTCAACGTGACCCCCGATAGTTTTTCCGATGGCGGGCGGTATGCAAATCCGGAACATGCGATTGCCCATGGATTGCAATTGATTGCTGATGGAGCAGATATTCTGGATATCGGGGGGGAATCCACGCGCCCGATGGCAGCTCCGGTCACAGAGGAAGAGGATCAACAGCGCATTTTGCCTGTGATCGCGGCCCTCAAAGATTCCGGTGCACTGATATCGGTGGATACACGTCACGCGCCGACTATGGCGGCAGCTTTGGCGGCGGGAGCAGGGATAATCAATGATATTACGGCCTTGTCCGGAGACCCGCGCGCGATGGATGTCGTCAAAAATTCGGATTGCCGGATATGTTTGATGCATATGCAGGGCACGCCCCAAACTATGCAAGAGAATCCCTCCTATAAGGATGTGGTGTCCGACGTGCATGCCTATCTGGCCGACCGGATGGCGCAATGTGTGGCGCAGGGCATTGCCAAAGAGCGTTTGATCGTGGATGTCGGTATCGGGTTCGGAAAATCCGTCGATCATAATGCCGATCTGCTGCGTCATCTGGACGTGTTTCAGGATCTGGGCGTGGATATGTTGCTGGGGGCGTCGCGCAAACGTTTTATCGCAGACATCTGCGAACGGGATATTCCGGCCCGCGACCGCTTGGCCGGATCTTTGGCGGCAGTGGCCACGGCTTTGCAGCATCGGGTACAGGTTCTGCGCGTTCATGATGTAGCAGAAACCCGCCAGTTTATTGATGTGGCTTTGCGGCTTTCCAAATAAATTTTACACCTGTTATGTGACAAAAGCCTTAGTGTCCGTCCAAAAACTTCTGGCGCATTTCTGCGCTTTTTGTCATCCTCCGCCAAGTGGAGATTTTGCGACAGCAAAACGGAACGCGTGCGGGGGATCCAGTGAATAGGTGCGGCAGAGCCGCACAAATCAAGGGACACATAGGAATAAAATTCTGGATTGCCCCAGATCTTTTAGAATCCTAACGGATTGCCCTCGGCGCCGCAAGCGGTCGGGCAATGACGAACTTTATAGTATGATGCTAGAAGACCGCAGGTTTCTGAGGAAAAGTTTTTGGACGGACTCTTAGGGCGTGTCATCTATCGGTTTGAATGCGCGGACGAATGTTATCATTCGCAGGAGAGCGTTGCTGAGCCGCTTGCGCATTGAAATAATCCGTATTGGTACGGTACCCATGAATGCGGGGGTTTAATTTGAAATAGGTCCGGATCCGCCCCTGTCGGGTTTTGACCGCATATTCGGCAGTTTTGGGGTTATAATAGGCGGTATCGCCATCCCTCTGACTGTTTTTCAGGACTCCCTCTGGCACGGGATCCGTCGTAAACGCGATGGCCGCGGCCACATAGTCCTCTTGGCGGTAAAACCCGAATTCCGCTCCGTGTTTTTGAAAATGATACGCGGCATTCTCGGCGGCATCCCCGCTTTTTCCCCGTGTCCAGATCTGCGCAATATCACGGGATATCCCGACAGACGGTGACGGGGCCAGGCTTGACCTGTCACGCGAATAAAGATCGGCCCCATACGCAAAAAGGGATAGCAGCCCGATGACTGCTATCCCGATGATTTTTTTAGGAAATTGACCACTCCACATGGATTTAAAAATGCACGGCCTTGCCATAGGCGGAAAGCACCGACTCATGCATCATTTCCGACAGGGTTGGATGCGGGAAGACCGTGTGCATAAATTCCAGCTCGGTCGCTTCCAGAGTTTTGCCAATCGCAAAGCCCTGAATCATTTCGGTGACTTCGGCCCCGATCATATGCGCGCCCAACAAGGCACCGGTTTTGGCATCAAACACTGTTTTAACCAAGCCTTCCGGTTCGCCCAAGGCAATTGCTTTGCCGTTGCCCATAAAGGGGAAACGACCAACTTTTACGTCATAGCCTGCGGCCTTGGCTTTGGCTTCGGTCAAACCGATGGACGCCACTTGCGGATGCGCATAGGTGCACCCCGGAATGCCCGATTTGTCCAGTGGATGGACGTCCTTCACCCCTGCGATTTTCTCGATGCAAATAATGCCTTCATGCGAGGCTTTGTGCGCCAACCACGGGGCTCCGGCTACGTCACCAATTGCATAGACTCCGGCTTCATCCGTTTCCGAATACGGGCCAGTCACGATTTGGCCTTTATCGGTTTTGACTTTGGTGTTTGCCAGACCAATATCTTCGATATTCGCCACAATCCCCACAGCCGCGATCACGCGATCGACGGTAATTTTTTCGACTTTACCATTGGATTCCACATGGCAGGTCACATTATCCGCGCCCTTTTCCAATTTGACCACTTTGGCAGAGGTCAGGATTTTCATGCCTTGTTTTTCAAACGCTTTTTTGGCAAGTCCCGAAATCTCTTCGTCTTCCACCGGCATAATGCGATCCATCACCTCGACCACCGTCACATCGGCTCCCAAAGTGCGATAGAAGGACGCAAATTCAATCCCGATCGCCCCTGACCCAATTACCAACAAAGATTTTGGCATCGACTCCGGCACCATCGCTTCGCGGTATGTCCACACCAACTTGCCATCTGGTTCTAACCCCGGCAAAACGCGGGCCCGCGCGCCCGTGGCCAGAATGATATGTTTCGCTGACAAAGTTTCCTTGCTTTTGTCTTTCTTTTCGATCTCGATTTTGCCTTTGCCCTGCAAACGTCCATAGGCATCAAACACCGTGACTTTGTTTTTCTTCAACAAATGCGCGACACCTGCCGCCAATTGTTTG
>CAZBXR010000117.1:0-3125 GCA_964496145.1 uncultured Chthonomonas sp.
CGTGGCGGGAGTCACCAGCGTCCAGCTAGCGGTGAACGGCATCAAGGGTCCCGTGTTTCCGCTCCTGGGCACATACACAATTTCGGGTCCCCTCCGAACTCCCTTTGAAGTCCGCGATCAAATCGAAGTGTCTGTTGGATCGGTGGCCGTCTTTTCCGGGACAGGTGCCTCGATTCCCCCGGTGGTTTTTCAGGCCATCCCTGGTCAGAAGGTCCGGGTGAAAATATCGACGACAAAGTCTTTTGGAGGCTCCTCCGACCTCTACATCACGCCCCCCAGCGGAACCCCGTATGCCATAAGACCGAAGGCGTTTGACTTGCTTCCAAATCCGAGCACGGGCGTCATTTCCGATCTTGAGTATTCGCTCATCCCGTAGCGGTGGGGGAGGCTGGGCCTTTTGAGCGGGCCTAAACGAAGGACAAGGGATTGCCACTGAATGCGGCAGTCTCCTCGTACAAAAACTGAAATTGTCTCTGATCGCCTAGAAAGATCGGAAATTTCTTCCCGGATCGTGAAAACTTGCCTTATAATGAAGGGGTTATGAGGACAGTAGCGGCGGTTTTGTGTCTCTCGCTGGTGGGTATTCCAGCGATTTCGATGGCGTCATTTGAGATGGCGTTGATCTCGGATTCAACCAAGGGAGTCGTTCATCGATACGATCTCGATACCGGTGCCTATCTTGGGAGTTTTGGAAACGGTGATCTGGTAGGGACACAGGCGATTACGATCGATCAATCCCGGCAGTGGGCTTTCGTTGGTACGGGCACCACGCAAGGGGGATTGGCCATCTATAACTACAATACCGGCGAATTCATTGCGTCCACGGATCAGGTCTCTGGGCAAGCACAAGACTTGGCTTTTTCTAGCTCCCATGGCCTCTTGGCCGCGCTGTCTGGAGTCATCATGTCTAGGTTGCCCAATGTTCCAAGCTCCCTCGGGGTCGTAAGCTACATCGGTACCGCGACCATAACTGGCGTAGGGATAGATTCATCCGGGAATGTTCTTGGATATGCCGCTTCGACAGGTCAGATCTCGCGCTGGGCCCCGGGCGGAGGTTCCGTGGCGGGATCTACAACGGTCACTGGGGGCGGCTCGGGAATCGCAGTCAAGGGCACCAGCCTCCTTCATATTACGAATGACTTGACCGTGAGAAACATTAACACCCTCAACTTCGGAACCGCGACTGGGTTTACACCCGTGACCCCGTTTACGCAAGGAATAGATGTCGAGTTTGGCCACGCCGGTACAGCGTGGGCCCTAGGAATCAGCGGAGGCACACCCCGGCTACAACGCTACCGCGTAAGTAGTGGTGGCACCGGATCGTTCTACGATGCGTTCGGGCTCCCCCGATCGTTGAGCCAAGTGACAACCGCGACGGGTCTGGCCATCGTGGTTGCTCCAGAACCCCTTAGCTTGGCATCCATTGGCATTGGGCTTGGTTTCCTTCTGCGGAGGCGAAAGGCTTCGAAGATTTGATTCGAGTTTAGGGGAATCTCCCATCTCCCCTCAAAAAGACCAAGACTATGAAACGATTTACTCTCCTTTCCATCGTTCTGCTTGCATCTGTTCCCATGGGTGCACGCGCCTCTTTCGATCTCATCCTCCAGTACGACGAGCCCACGCTAGGGAACGGGGAAATCGACCGTTACGATCCGGTTTCCCGGGCGTATCTTGGGTCGTTTAGGATCGCTGAGGGCCTGTCACCGGCATCTTCTATGGTCGCCAGCAGCGCGACCGGCGAGCTCTATATAAGATCTCAATCGACGGGGAATACTATCGATGTCTACAATTACAGTACGGGGGCGTACCTCCGTCAGCTCCGAGTCGCGACGGGCAAGCTTGCTCTTTCGAGAGATGGCTTGTCGATCCGAATAATCGAGGGGAACTCGCTCTATTCGGTAAATCCAAAAACGGCTGTTCAAACGCTGGTGGTCACGTTGGCCCAATCGATCCCTATTGGCTCTGCCTATGTCATGTCTCCGTCGGGACGGATGATCGTCGCGGACGATTCGACGACAAGATTCCGCTCCTACAATACGAATGGGACTTTGGCCTCCAGTCTTCTATACTCTGGTGGAGTCACCACTGTGGATCAACTCGCACTTCGCACTCCGCCCGTTGGAATTGGCAATGTGAATAACGACTTTCTCGGTAAGACGAATCTAACGAACAGCGTGAGCGGCGTGGAAGAAAGCTCCCTTGGAGCGCTCTCCGCGGAGTCACGGAGCCTTTCTGCCTATAGTTCGATTACCGGAGTGCTTGAAGCTCACGCCGGGATGTACTTCATTGGAACACAGACGGCAAGCCCCACTGTGCTGAAATGTGCGCCCATGACGGCAGGGGCTGTCATCGGGCCGACCTTTGATCTCTCGCAAACGACCCTTTTGACCGGGCCATCCACGATTGTGCTTGCGCCCGAGCCGGGAACCATGGTCGCTCTGGCGGCGGGAGTAGGCGTTCTCGCCAGACGTCGCCGATCGAAGCGCTGAGTCCTTCGCGGCAAGGTTGCTGATTCAGACCAGAACACACAAAAAGTGCGGCGGACCCAGTCAGGATTCCGCCGCAAATATTGTCAGTTTCTTGGTCGTGGTTAAAAACCTTGTTTAGTTGCCGCCGCCATTTCCGCCGCGTCCGCCTGGCTTACCGCCGCCTTGACCGCCGCGTGCCTTGCGAGCCTTTTCCATGGCTTCCTTCATCAGCTTTTCGTATTGCTTCTCTTGTTCGTCGTTCAATACTTCCTTGATGCCATCGCGGTAGGCGTCCATAGCTTCCTTCATCTTTCCACCGGCTTCGCGGTTTCCGCCTCGTCCACGAGCTTCGCCCGGTGCGCCGCCCTGCTCCTTCAGCTCCTTCAGAGCCATACTTTCGCAGGATTGCCAGAGTGGCGGCGACCATTTTTTGCCCGACCAAGCGCTCCAAAGCGCTGTATCCGTCTTCGTTTGCGTCCCAGCTTTGCTTATCGCTCACATAGGCGTCTCGAAGTGGATTCTCCGTAGATACGGTCGATTCGACGACGACAAATCTTCCGAAGCTTGACTTCTCGATTTGGACCACAAGGCCTGTGACAGGGCAGAAGGTCAAATATGTCGACCCAATCACCGGCGAGAACATCGAGCGAGATCCGA
>CAZBXR010000118.1:0-3074 GCA_964496145.1 uncultured Chthonomonas sp.
GTAAAAACCCGCAGGAAAGTTTTCCGTGCGGGATTTTTCTTTTTCTTGCGGATTGCCAAAGTGATTGCCAAACCCTGAAAAACGATTATAACAGACCTAGTTTCACCCCTTTCAATAATTGGACAATATTGCCATGACTGCTCTTGCTCACGCCGCCTCATCCCCCTCCCCCTCCGCTGATTTTCGCACCATGGCCAATGCCATCCGGTTTCTGGCAGCGGATGCCGTGGACAAAGCCAATTCCGGCCACCCGGGCATGCCCATGGGTATGGCCGATGTCGCCACCGTTTTGTATTCCAAATTTTTGAAATTCGATCCCAAAGCTCCAACCTGGGCCGATCGCGATCGTTTTATCCTCTCGGGTGGTCATGGCTCTATGCTGCTCTATGCCGTCAATTACCTGACCGGTTACGCGAAAATGACGATCGAGGAAATCAAGAATTTCCGCCAACTCCATTCCCTCACTGCCGGCCATCCGGAAATCAATCATGCCGCCGGGATCGAAATGACCACCGGCCCATTGGGTCAGGGGATTGCCACTGCGGTTGGATTTGCATTGGCCGAACGCATCTTGAAAGCCCGTTTCGGCAATGAGCTCGTCAATCACAAGACCTATGTCATGTGCGGTGACGGCGATATGATGGAAGGCATCAGCCACGAAGCCTGCTCCCTCGCCGGCCATTTGAAACTCGGCAATCTGATCGTGATGTATGATGATAACGACATTTCGATTGACGGCCCGACCTCTCTGTCCTTTACCGAAGACGTTCTGAAACGCTTTGACTCCTATGGATGGGCGACCTCTCGCGTCGATGGACATGATTTTGCCGCCATTGAATCGGCTTTGGCCGCCGCGCAAAACTCCGACAAACCTGTCCTGATTGCCTGCAAAACCAAAATCGGTTTTGGATCCCCCAACAAACAAGGCACCTCCGGCGTGCACGGATCTCCTTTGGGATCCGAAGAAACCACCGCCGCCCGCAATCATCTGGGGTGGACAGCGGCTCCGTTCGAAATTCCGGCCGATATCCTTCACGCATGGCGCGCCGTTGGCACACGTGGCCAAACCGAGTCTGCCGCATGGCAAAAACGTCTGGAAGCTTCCGCGCAGAAAGCCGAATTCGAAAAAGCATTGGATCCAAACGTGTCCGATATCGTGACGGCAGCTCTGGCCAATGCCAAAGCGGCCATTGCAACAGATAAACCAAAACTGGCCACCCGCGCCTCTTCGGGTAAGGTTCTGGAATCTCTCGTGCCAAAACTGGCACAGTTGGTTGGCGGATCTGCGGATTTAACCCCCTCGAACAACACAAAGACCAAAGGCCCGGACGTTATTTCGGCCGCCAACGGGTACAAAGGGCAATATATCCATTACGGCGTCCGCGAATTCGCCATGTGCACGTTGATGAACGGCTTGGCCATCCATGGGGGTGTTATTCCTTATGGCGGAACATTCCTGTCCTTTGCGGATTATTGTCGTCCGGCCATTCGTTTGGCGGCTCTGATGAAACAGCGCGTGATCTATGTCATGACCCATGACTCGATTGGTCTGGGCGAAGACGGCCCAACCCACCAACCTGTGGAACATGTGGCCTCGCTGCGGGCGATTCCGAATCTGACGGTATTCCGCCCTTGCGACACTGTGGAAACCGCCGAAAGCTGGGAACTGGCTTTGGGCAATACAACCGGCCCATCCATGCTGGTGCTGACCCGTCAGAACTTGCCCGCACAGCGAAGCGATGTGACTGACAACAAAACCGCCCGTGGGGCCTATGTTCTGTCTCCGGCGTCGGCAGCTCCTAAAGCTGTAATTGTCGCCACAGGATCGGAAGTCTATTTGGCGATGGAGGCTCAAAAAACCCTCGAAGCCAAAGGCATTCCTACACAGGTCGTCTCGGCTCCATCCTTTGAATTATTTGCCACACAGGATGCCGCCTATAAAGCCTCGGTTATTCCGTCCGGCGCCATCACCGTCGGAATCGAAGCCGGAATTCGTCAAGGATGGGATGCTCTGATCGGATCGGATGCAACCTTTATCGGGATGACCGGCTTTGGTGAATCCGCCCCTGCCGAAGTCCTGTTCCAGCATTTCGGCATTACAGCCGACGCCATTGTTAAGGCTGTTATGACCCGATTCGAAAAGGGATGCTAAAAAGGATGGTGGAGGATTTAATCCTCCACCTTTCCCTCATTATCCGCGTGTTATCGGTGCTTGGCTTCAAAGTCTTCCAAAAATTTCGAGACTCTCCGGTTTAATTTCTGGTTCATGTCCGACAAATTCAGAGCCCCATCTTCCAATCGTTGAATTTCGCGCTCGTTTCCGGATGATTTCTGGCGGAAAGCTTCTATGGATTTTTCCATTGTATCCACCAACGAGCTGACTTCTTTAATGTCCATATTAATCGCCGAGAGCAAATCCCCATGCTCGTCCATAAAAGACGACGTTGCTTCGACCACAGATTGGGCCTGTTCGACAATGGCGGTAGCTCCTGCGACCAAACTGCCCGCCTGCCCCGCGGCCGTTTTGCCCTCCTCCAGATATTGGGCAATATTTTTGGTGACATCATTGGTTTGTCCGGCCAGAATCTTAACCTCATTCGCCACAACCGAGAATCCTTTCCCGGCTTCCCCGGCCCGCGCAGCTTCAATCGTTGCGTTCAGAGCCAATAAGTTGATTTTTCCGGTAATTTTCGGAATTTCTTCCATCATGGCATTCACGTGATCATTGGCGGTGACCAGTCTCGATGCGACATTTTGAGCGCTGATAATCTCGTCATGCGTATGGTCCAATTCCGATTTGTATTTTGAAATAACACTTTTCAGCCTGTCCAAAGACTGTACCATCTCACCCGAAGCCGAAGCCACGGATTGCGCGCGGCTGGCCGTTCCATAAATATTTGTCATAGCATTTTTGGCAAAGGCCGCCGTATCTTCGATAATATCGGCAATCCATGCCGCGTCTTTGTACATATTTTTTGACGTGTCCGAAATCAGCTTGGTATGCCCTTTCATCTCGTAATTGAATCCGTCCCGCAACTCCCGACGGGTCAATTGTTTCCTGCGAAAATCAACAA
>CAZBXR010000119.1:0-3004 GCA_964496145.1 uncultured Chthonomonas sp.
TTCTCCATCCCACGATTTGGTTGGCTCCACTCATTCTGGGCAAGGACTCGGTGCAGAGCGATGTACAGGCCGCGCTGAAGAGGTACGGGAGTCGCCCTGTCTTGATCCTTCACGGAACCGCGGACATTCTCGCCGTTCCGGCCCAAGCAGAACGAAACCACGAAGCGTCTCCCCAATCGACGCTCGTTTGGTTCGAAGGGGCTCAGCACTTCCTTCTCCGGAGCCTCTCCCGCCGCCAATGCGCTTGCCGCCGCGCCCATGCTACTGCCCCAAAGAATGGCCTTCTCCTCCCCAGACTTCTCCAGGGCGAAATCGACCGCCGCGAGAACGTCCAGGCGTTCCTTCCAGCCTAGGCTGCATGTGTTGCCTCCGCTTCGGCCAAAGGCCCGAAAGTCGTATAGGAGTGAGGAGAATCCTTGCTGATAGAACCAGTGGGCGGTGGCCGCACATTCGGCCCGGTTCATCATGTATCCATGGCTGAGGACGACAACTCCCCGCGATTCTGGGCAAGCGCACCACCATCCACTCAGGCGAATTCCATCGGAGCTTTCGAACGAAACTGTCTCCTGCGGAACCCCCATATGCCCGGGGCTGTGGAACATCGGGATGCGGAGCGGATGGATGCTGACCCAGATCACCGCGTACAGTCCCAAGGCATAAACGAGGGCAAGAATTCCAAGAAGGATGAAAACGGACATGGGGTACACCTACGGAGGCGAGCCCCGCTTGACTAAAATATAGCATGGACGTCCGTTGCACGGACAGGACCAAGGTGATCTCATTCCGATGTTAGCCCTGAATTTTTATTCTGAAATCTACGAGGACATTCTCCGCAAAGGCCGAAAAACGGCTACGATTCGCTTAGGCGACAAGAGCGACAAATACCAAGCGGGGATGCTGCTTTGGATCACGGTCGGCCCTCGGTTTGGCCGAAAACAAAAACTGTATACAGCCGTGATTGATCGGGTGGAGGTGAAGCCCGCGGGTGAACTCTCCCCTCGGGATGTGGAAAGAGAAAACCCCGAGTTTCGAACGCACGATGATGTTCTTGGCCTCATGGGCCGCATCTATGGCGAGCTCATCACGCCATCCCACCTAGTCACGATCGTTTTCTTCAGCCGTGTGGATGAAGGTCCATCGGGCGAAGATTGGGACGGTCCCCTCGGGCTCTAACCCGCGGCCGGCAGAAACTTTTTCATTTTTGACCATTTGGTGGACGTTCAACCGTCTGCCAAATCCACTTTCGGGTTGGCATACTATGGTCTGCAGACCCAAAAAAATGCCCCGCCTCTAGGACGGGGCTAGTGTTGGACCAGTACGTTGCGTTCAGAAAGACGCGCGTGGGGCATCCGTGGTGATTCCACCATGCGGTGCCCCAAATCGTTTTAGTTTCCTAGCTTCTGCCTCCGCAGGAATGTAGGAATGTCCAGATCGATCTCGTCCATCGTGATCGGGCCTGGAGCGGCGACACCGGCTGGCTCTTGGATCGGAGCCGGAGTCTGTGGAGAGATGAACTGAGGCGCAGTAGTCGCCTTCGGCTGGTGCATCACCTCGGGGGCGAACTGCTTGGCTCCGACGGGCATTCCGGCGGCAAGAACCGTGATGTAGACCTCGTTGAACTCGGAGTCTCGCGTCACGTGCCCCATGAAGATCTCTGCCTCATCTGGATCGGCCAACTGCTGGATGTACTCCATGGCCTCGTGAGCCTCGCCGATGCTGAAATCTCGTCCCGCCGTGATGTTGATAAGAAGTTTCTTGGCTCCGTAGATGCTGGTTTCGAGCAACGGACTGGTAACGGCCATTTGCGCCGCGAGCCGCGCACGTTGGTCGCCTTGAGCTCGGCCCATGCCCATGAGGGCAATACCCGCGTCGGTAAGGACGCTTTGGACATCTGCGAAGTCGACGTTGATCAATCCTGGAAGGACGATGATGTCCGATATGCCTTGAACCCCTTGGCGAAGGATATCGTCCGCCGAGGCAAAAGCTTGTTGCATCGTTGTGCGCTTGTCGACAACGTGCAGAAGCCGATCATTCGGAACCGTGATCATCGTATCGACCGCAGCGTTCAGCCGAGCGGCTCCCTCTTCGGCAAGTCTCTTTCGTCGGGGACCTTCGAACAAGAATGGCTTCGTGACGACGCCCACGGTGAGAATGCCTCGGTCCTTAGCAAGCTTGGCGATGTAAGGAGCCGCACCCGTTCCGGTGCCGCCACCCATACCAGCCGTGATGAACACCATATCTGTGTCCTTCAGGATTTCGAGAATCTCTTTCTCGCTTTCCTTCGCGGCTTTTTCGCCCACTTCCGGGTCTCCCCCGGCTCCAAGACCTCGAGTCAATTCCTCGCCGATCTGAAGTTGTTCGGGAGCAAGGGATTGCTGCAATGCCTGGGCATCGGTGTTGAGGGTCACAAACTGGACGCCGGTGAGGTGCTCCTGGATCATCCGGTTGACGGCATTGCCGCCTGCACCACCCACGCCGATGACTTTGATCGTCGCTTGAGTATCAAAAAGATTGATTGATTGCATTATTGTCTGGTCATCCATAGGCGCATCCCTGCCTTAAAAAAATTCGCAATTCCTTGCGATACTATTACGGGTAGGGACGGCCCGGGCGGGCAAAAAGCCGCCGGGATTTTCAGAGAATTCCTGCGCGCAAAAGGTCTTTCAGCACAAGCAAGCCAATGACCTCATCTTTCTCGTTCACCACGGGCATCTCGCCGATTTTGCGCTCGAGATTTTGAAACACTTCGAGGGCTTCGATCGCAAGAAGGGTCGATTGGATCGTAAAGGAACCTTGCGACATCCAGTCGCGCACACAAACTGTGGAGGGCGGGACTTCTGTCAAGAGACCGCGCCGAATATCGCCGTCAGAAAGGAATCCTACGAGTTTCTGATCGTCGCTCAAGACCACCGCCGCCCCGGCTCCGGCGGTCGTGATGCTCTTGAGGGCATCTAAAATGGGGGTCTCTGCACGAACCACCGAGATATCCGAGCCAGACCTCATG
>CAZBXR010000120.1:0-2998 GCA_964496145.1 uncultured Chthonomonas sp.
ATTGTAGTATGAGTTTTCAAGCGTCGCCGTGGAATAGCTCCGCAGCCTGCCGTAGGTAGAGCTGTTGATCGTTTTTCCAGAGAAAGTCATCGTCTGGGTAGCGCCCGAGCGGTCCAGCCCGGTGTACGACCTCGAACCCTCGGCACTCGCTCCTGACGCGATGGTGTCGTTCACTCCCGGGTTCCCTACGTTGGTGCCGTAGATAAATCCCGCCGTCCACACCGAATGTTGTGCCAACGCACCCTGGGTAAGGGCCAACCCGCCCACAATCAAAATCACGCTTCGTTTCATGTTCATTCCTTTTCCTCTTTGTGATGGGGGACGAACATGTTCCTGTTCGCCTCACGAGAACACTAGTCTCTCATTCCCTCCGCAAAACGAGCGCAAAAACCTGCTTTCCTCTCGCAATTGTCAACATTCCGCCATTCATTTGTATAATGCAGGTGTCGTCTCATGCAGCCCTCCGACGCGAAATTTGAACTTCGGCTCCTTGGCTCCGTGACCCTTGTCAACCCAAACGGGCAACGGGTTGCGTTTCCGTGCCGAAAGGCTCTGCTTGTTTTGGCGGTGCTCGTCGAGGCGGGGGCGACCGGGATCAGGAGGTCTGTCCTTGCCGAGTCGGTGTGGCCCGATGCCCCTCAAGAAAAAGCGAGGGCCAGTTTGCGCAACATGCTCCCATGGATTGCCCGAACCTTCGGGGAAGATGGATTGACGCGAACGAAGCATGAGATCCGCCTGAATCCGAACTTGATCGAAGGGGACTGGCTCACACTCCGGTCTTCTGCGGAGTACACCGGCGACTTCATGCCCGGATACACGGAAGACTGGGCTATTGAGAGAAGGCTAGAACTCCGGTCGCGCGCGAGTGAGATGGCTTTGGCCGAGGCCCGTATCGCTGAGGCCCGGGAGGACCCTCTCGCGACAGAATCACTGCTCAAGCGGGCAAGCACAATTGATCCCTGGAGCCAAGAGGCAGCCGCCGCACAAGTTGAATTTTTGAACCGTCAGGGAAACAAACTTGAGGCCACTCGAACGGCAGATCGTTTCCGGTCACGTATTCTGAAAGACCTGGGGCTTCTCCCCGAGGTTGCTAGTGCCTCCGCAAATCTTGAGGTGGCGCACCACCCGCTGATCGAGAGCGCCGAATGGCTCATGGATCACACCCCATCGGACGCCGTGAAGATGCTCGCGGCGACCTCGTCAAGCTGGCTCAGCATGCCCATCGAGAAGGCAAAGAGCCTGATGGAGCGAGGTCTCGCGCAGGGCGGCGGTACCGAATCCGAGAGGATGAGGGTGAAGGCTCACCTCTGGCAAATCAAAGTCATGCAGGGCCAGGTAGGTACTTCCCTCGCCGAAGTAGAGCGGGCTTTGGAGCAAACTCTCGCGGCGGGGGAGAGTGTCTCGGCGTCAAGAATCTCCTCCGCTCTGTCATACGGAAATCTTTCGCGTGGGGAGTTCCGGGGGGCGATGCGTTGTGCAAAAACTGGGGTCGCGATGGCCGATCTCTCCGCCGACAAGACGCTGCAAGTGGAGATGAAGGTGAACTTGGCCATCATGATTTCGCAGTTGGGGAGAGAGGAGCAAGCCTTTAAAATGTTTGAGGCACTCGGGCCAGAAGTGGAGGAGCACGGGACCCCCCAAATGCTGAGTGGATACCTGACCATCGCCGCCGATGGTGCCCGGCGAGAAGGCAGATTCGACATTGCCGATGCCCGGATTTCGAGGGCCAAACGTATCTTGGAGAGTTGTGGGGCAAGCCGATCTTGGCAGTGGATTCTCCTTACCGAGGCTACGCTCTTGGAAGGACTCGGCGAACTCGGAGCGGCCCGAGAAAAGTGTATGCGAGTGTTGAAGATCGGGCCGGAGGTGGGCGGCCAAGCGGTGATCGCCGTGGCCGGTGAACAACTCGCGAGGATCGAAGTTGGGTTGAAAGAATACGTCAGCGCCGCAGAGTTTTTGGGCAAGGTGAGCGCGTATCGAAAAACCGTGGGATCGGTTCCTAGCATCACCGAACGACACGGCATCCGGAAGATTAAGCAAGTCTTGGGCGAGCGACTTGATGCCCGCGAACTCCGCGCCGCATACTACCGATCTCAGTCTCCACACTCGTAGGTGAGGCTACTCGAGCGCGAAGTCGACGGCCGCCTGGGCGTGGACCTGCGTCGTATCGAACGAAGGGATCGGGGAATCATCGGGCGAGACCAGCAGACCAATTTCGGTACATCCAAGGATGACTCCCTCTGCCCCTTGAGCCCCGAGCGATTCGATGATTTGAACGTACTCCCGACGTGTTTCTTCCAAGAAAACACCCTTCGTCAGCTCGCTGAAAATGCTCTCATTGATTCGGGCGCGGCTCGATTCTTCGGGCACGAGGACCTCGATTCCGTGTCCCCCCAGGATCTCCGGAAAGAATGGCGCCTCCATCGTGAACCTCGTTCCTAACAAGCCAACGCGGCGTATCTTGTTCGCGAGAAGATGCTTTGCCATGCAATCGGCCACATGCAAGAGAGGGATTTCGAGGACGCCTCTCACTTCCTCGGCGACGATATGCGCGGTGTTCGAACCGAGAAGGATGCAGTCGGCCCCTGCCCCTTCGAGCGCCTTGGCCAATCGGCCGAATTCTAAAGCGGCAACATCCCAACGGCCGGTCTCTTGGAGGACCCGAAAAGACTCAAAATCGATGCTGGAGAGGAGGATTTTTGCGCTATGTGCCGCCCCGCACCGAGCGTTCACCATCGAGTTCAAGAGTTGGTAATACGTCACCGTGGAATGCCAACTCATCCCTCCTATCAAGCCAATCGTCTTCATGGGTTTCCTTTTCAGCTCCGTTCTAGTTCTCGCCCGCGAGAATGTGCCTGGCCCGCGCGATGCCCAGCTCTAGGGAAGGCAAGATATTCTCAAATCCTATCTTTTGGGCTAAATCCGACCTTTGGATGAAGGTTTCTGGCTGCTCGCGCAGCCCGCACAAAACCAACTGCTTCCCATTCTTTTTCAGCGT
>CAZBXR010000121.1:0-2988 GCA_964496145.1 uncultured Chthonomonas sp.
AGGTGATGGGGTCCCCTTTCGCCACAAGTTCCTCGCTGATCTGGGCATCGCACTGGATTCCGTGGCGCTCGAAGGCGGGCGCCAGGATACTCAGCGCTTCTTCCACACAGATTGAGATGCGGATGGATGTATCGACATCGGTGGTTCGGACCAACCCATTGTGCGACTGAATGATCTGTTTAAGATGCTCGATACTCGTGCGAAGCGACTCCATTTCTCCCTGAAGGTTACGGTCGCGCCGCTCCATCATGTCGGTGAGAGCTTCGAGATAAGTGAGGACGGTTTGCCCGCGAGGATCTTCGGTGAGATACCAAGCGAGATTTTGCTCGTGCTCGGAAAGGAGATCGAGGGTGCGCCGATATCCCTCCACCTTCGATTCCATCGTCAACGCGTGGATCGAGTGGGCGGAAATCGATAATGAGTTCATCACGTTCCCTGCGTTGTGGAGGACTTCTTTCGCCACGTCTGCCATCCCGGCCTCGCGGCTTGCGAGAAGCAACCTAGTGTTGAGCGATTCGAGCCGCTGGAGGCCCGATTCGAAGCCTCGCGCAAGGGTTCCAATTTCGTCGTTTCGTTTCGTAGGCAGGTCGGTGTATTCGATGTAGGATTCATTTCCCAAGGTCTCTACTGCCTTCGCAAATCGCGAGAGCGGAGAGCCGAGCAGAAAGTGAACCATCAGATAGGCCGCGAGCCCGGCGGCGATGGAAATGATGCCCATCCACGTGAGCAACTCCTTGGTCGCGCGCTCGCCGTTCCGCAAGATATCCGGATTTGTCGCGGATCGCACGGAGTATTGCGACTCTCCTTGGAGAGCCTCGATCGCCCGAACGCCCACGATGGGGCGAAAACTTTGAGGGGCCTGGATCGATTTTCGATCGTCGTCAGTAATTCGGTCGTTCTCCACGAGCTTGAACGGGACGCGAACACTTTCTGAAAACTCAGTGATGGCATCTGGAGGAAGGAACCGACCCATGACAATGCATCCAACCGGCTCGGCGGTTCGGGCACTGTTGGAGATGGGTTGAAGCACGGCTGCCATCGGGAACCCGTTGATCTGCTGAAGACCGCTTCTCGTTTCCTGCAAGGAGACAGCAGGTCCGGGGCGCGAAGTGTCACCCAGAGCCAAAGATTTTAGATCGACTCCCACAATCTCTGAAGTTGTTTTGCCGTCGGGTTGACGAATGGAACCGAAAACAACATTCCCTTTGCCGTCGAGAATAAACAGCAGGTCTAACCCGGTGGTATCGAACAAGTTCTGGGTGAGATTGACCTCTCGGTATTCTGGCTTTCGCCCCTGCACGAAATCGTACGTGTCATCCCAGGCACCCCAGTCCGTCGCCTGCCGCGCGATGGACTTAAACTCCGTTGAAATGGATTCCGACGCTCGCTCTAAGTCGGATTGCGCCTTGGATTTTTGCGTTGCGCCGAAGGCTTTGGTGAGGGATGGCGCGACGAAAAGGTACGCACCCGCAAATACAATTGCGGTTACGAGAAGGAGCCCCAAACACACTTTTTGCCCGATCTTCATGCGATCCCTGCTTTCAATTCTTGGCTCACACAGGCAAAATTCAAGTATTTCTGCACATATTTGTTTGTACGACTGAATTCATTTGTTTAATTTTTAGAAAGACCATGAACGCGACGCGGTCCCCAAGATTGGGAACTAAGTAACATAGAGTTTCCTATGAAATTGACGACGACTTTTGCTTCTCTCCTCGCTTTGACCCTCGTCGCTGGTCCGGCCATCGCCCAATCTCCGGCGAAGGAGTTAAAGATCCCAGAATCGGCGAAGCCCATGGCCGAACTTGCCGCGTTTCAATTTCTCGAAGGGCAGTGGACGACCGTCAATCTGGGCGGGGGCGTCAATGAAGAAGATTGGATGCCTGCCCGCGGCAACCACATGCTTGCGACCTTCCGGCAGGTTCGACGAGACGGCAAACCAGCGTTGGTCGAAGTTTCGCTGTTGAGCGTGGAAAAGGAAGGGATTCGATTGCGGACTCGCCACCTTCACGGGGAACTCGACGTGCCCGCAAATCGTCCGAATGCTTCCGATTTCGAGGTCGTGAAGACCGGTCGCAACTGGGCGGAGTTTCGAGGGGTCGGCGAAGCCAAAGCCGTCATCTCTGTAAAGTATCAATTGGTTGACGCGAACACGCTGAGAGTCACCACGACGTTCGATCCGGCTACCAAAGAACGACCCTTTACTCTCACTTACACCCGTCGCAAGAGCTGAGGCATGGCCGACGAACCGCCGATTCTCCCGCTGACTCGCGAGGAACTGGATGCGCGCCTGAGCGTTCTACCGAACGAGGATGCGGGAGAGGCATGGGCGGAGTTTATGCTCGAAGTCGGCCGAGAGGCGCTCGAGGATCTTCCTCGGGCGATCGATGCTTACGCTTCCGATGGTCCTGGCACCCCCGTTTCTTGGTCCTCTCTCGGCCGAGAGTTTCCTGCGTTGGATCGGTTGTCCGAAGTGGCGCAATATTCCCGTTGTTCTTGGAAAAGGGAAGGAGAGGGAGAGGTTACCGGTCCGATTCTCTGGGCGAAACCTGCGGTCTCTGCGCTCTGCCGGGCGAGTCGGTGCGCAAGATCAACCGACGGTTTTCACCTTGCCCGAAATGTCCTAGGTCACATTGATCCCCGGGACGGATGGTTTGGCGAACTTGTTTCCCTCGCGGTATCCGCAACCTATTGGGAGAACGTTCGCCGCGCGATTCTTGACTCGAGGTCGGAGCTTGAGGTGTCCCAGTTCCGAGAGGTAGCCGAGAACTCGACGTGGCCCGGCAATCTGAGGCTTTCCCTCGCCGCTGAACTACTATCCTGGGCGGAAGAGGGCGGCATGAATAGCCCGCCCGATTCGCTTGTACCCATTGTCGCAGTCTGTCCTGGATATGGGGCGAACCTGACTGATCTCCGAGCTTTGTCCCGCATCTTGGCGAAGTCGGCCGCTCCGTTAGATGGAGACTTTCCAACCAACACTCTAAAGGG
>CAZBXR010000122.1:0-2777 GCA_964496145.1 uncultured Chthonomonas sp.
AAGCCTCACCGGGCTTCTCGGCCACAACCTTGAAGTTTCAGACGCTGGCGTGCATTCTATTTACAGCACCATGGGTGTGACGATCGAAGCCATCACGCCTGGGGCAACATATATGTCCTGCAGCGGCTACAACTACACTCCGGTTCCCGAGCCTGCCACGATGGCGGCACTCGGTCTTGGGCTCGCCGCAGTGGCGCGACGCCGACGATCGAAGTAAACAGCGAGAGTAAAAACCAATTGCTGGGCGAGAATCCTCTGATTCTCGCCCAGCTTGTCTTTATCCAAAAGAAAGTCCCGGTCACCATAGGCAACCGGGACTTCTTTCAGTCTTGAGACTGGGAGCGTGTTACTCGCTGGCGTCGGCGTCCACCTCAGCGGTATCCCCTTCACCGTTTGCGGTGTCGAGTTCTCCCTCGTCGGCTTCTTGCACCACCCGGGCGATACTTCGAACCTGATCGTTATCCGAGAGATTGATCAGCTTCACGCCTTGGGCGACCCGGCCCACTTCGCGGATATCCGATACCTTCATTCGGATTGCCTTTCCGTGGACAGTCATTACGAGCAGTTTGTCGGTGTCTTCAACGACTTCGGCTCCGATGATCTCACCGGTCTTGGCCGTAACATTCATGGTCAAGATTCCGCTGCCGCCTCTGCCCTGGACTCGATAGTCGTTGAGCGGAGTGCGCTTTCCGTAACCGTTTTGCCCAACCACGAGGAGCGTGCAATCATCGCGAACCAGATCGGCCGAGACAATCACGTCATCGCCCTTCAGGGTCATCGCCTTCACGCCGCCTGCGGCTCTCGAACGATCTCGGACGCCCTTTTCGCTAAAGCGAATCGACTGACCGAGCCGAGTGATGATGATGACATCGCTCGATCCGTTCGATTTCAGAACCCATCCGAGTTCGTCGCCCTCTTCGATGTCGAATGCGATAAGACCGTTCGACCGGATGTTCGCAAAGTTGCTCATTTCCGTTCGCTTGATCTCGCCCTGGCGAGTGATCATGGTCAGGAAGCCCTCAGCCTTGATGTCTCGCACAGACACGGTTGCGGTCACGCGCTCTTCGCTTTCGATGGCGATATAGTTGATGACTGGCATACCCTTGGCGTAGCGTCCAGTCTCAGGAATATCGTAAGCGCGAAGCTTATACACTCGACCCCGGTTCGTGAAGAACAGGATGAAGTTGTGGGTATTAACCTGGAAGAGGTGTGCGGGCTCGTCGTCGGCCTTGTGGGTGTTCGAAACTCCCTTGCCGCCGCGCTTTTGCTGGCGATAGGCGTCGATCGAAACTCGCTTGATGTAACCATCTCGCGAGATGGAGATGATGGCTTCTTCTTCGGGGATCAAGTCCTCGATGCTGAAGTCGCCTGCCTCTCTCGCCACGATCTTGGTGCGTCGCTCGTCGCCATGCTTGTCGCGCAGAGCGGTGATTTCGTCCCGAACCACTTGCTTCATGCGCTCTGGATCGGTGAGGATGTCCATGAGGTTCTGCACTCGAAGCAAGGCAGCCTTGTAATCGTCTTCTAGCTTTTGTTGGTCGAGCTGGGTCAGTCGTCTCAGCGGCATCGCCAACACGGCTTGTGCCTGGAGCGGCGACATGCCAAAGTCTCTCACCAACTTCACGCGGGCCGTATTCTCGTCGGACGAGGCTCGAATCGCGGCGATCACTTCGTCCAAGAAACGTCGAGCGATCTGGAAGCCTTCGCTGATGTGAACTTCTTCGAGGGCTCGATAGAGTTCAAATCGCGTTCGCAGGTCGATGACCTTGAACCGGTGGCGCAGATATTCATCCAACAGGATGAGGAGCGCGGCGGTTCGCGGGGCGCCGTCGACCAACGAGAGCATGATGGCTCCAAACGTGGTGCGAAGCGCGGTGTGCTTCAGCAAGTAGTTGAGGGCCTTGTTCGGGTTGACGTCGCGTCGAACCTCGACCTCGATTCTCATTCCGCGCTTGTCCGAGAAGTCATCGACTCGGAGCAAGCCATCAAACTTGCGGTCCTTGATGATCGCGGCGATGGACTTCACCAGGTTTTCTTTTGTGACCTGGTAAGGAATTTCGGTGATGACAATGAGCGACTTCCCGGCGTCTCCGGGTTCGATCATCGTCTTGGCTTGCATGATGATGCTGCCACGACCGGTTTCGTAGGCGCTGCGCAAGCCCTTGGTACCCATGATGATCCCGTAGGTGGGGAAGTCAGGGCCGGGAATGAACTCCATGATGTCATCGAGCGTGCAATCTGGGTTGTCGATTCGATGGAGGAGCGCGTTGCAAACCTCGGTCAGGTTGTGCGGGGGCAGGCTGGTCGCCATACCGACCGCAATTCCTTGGCCGCCATTACAAATCAGGTTCGGGAATTTGCCCGGAAGAACCGTCGGCTCTTTCGTGGTCTGGGAATAGTTATCGATCCACTCGACGGTTTCTCGGTCGAGATCTTCGAGCATCTCGACGGCGATCGGCGTCAGGCGGCACTCGGTGTATCGCATGGCCGCAGGAGAGTCGCCATCGATGTTGCCAAAGTTTCCTTGTCCAGAGATAAGAGGGTAACGAAGGGACCAGGGCTGAGCCATCCGCACGAGCGTCGGGTAGATAATCGCCTCGCCGTGAGGGTGATAGTCGCCGCTGGTTTGGCCGCAGACCTTTGCGCACTTTTGATAGTTCTGGCCCGGCACGAGGTTGAGCTCGCGCATGGCGTAGAGAATTCGGCGCTGGACAGGCTTTAGACCATCACGCACATCGGGAAGTGCACGCGAGATGATGACCGACATCGCATAGTTG
>CAZBXR010000123.1:0-2687 GCA_964496145.1 uncultured Chthonomonas sp.
CGGCATCGATTTCGAGCGGGTCGGAAACAAGTGCAAGATCACTCGAGTCTTCGATGGCGAAGTCTGGAATGGCTTGCTGGCACCGATGGCGACCCCGGGAGTCAACGCTCAAGCCGGAGAGTTCCTGTTGGAAATCGACGGCCAAGAGGTGAAAGCCGATAGCGATGTCTACCAACTCCTGGAAGGCAAGGCAGGGCGACAAGTCAAGGTCAAGATTGCCGCCGATGCTTCTGGAAAGGATGCCCGAGAGGTCGTGGTTGTCCCTGTCGGAAGTGAGATGGGTCTACGCGCCCGGGCTTGGGTGGAAGACAATCGCAGATACGTGGCGAAGATGACTGGTGGACGCGGAGCCTATGTTTATGTTCCAGATACTGGCGATACGGGCTTCATGTCCTTCATGCGCTACTACTATGCCCAGACGGATCGAGATGGGGTGATCGTCGACGAGAGATTCAACTCGGGTGGTTACATTGCCGACTTCATCATCTACGAAATGTCAAAGACGATGGATGGTGCCTTCTCGCCACGATTCGGCAAGGACTGGCCAACGCCTGGAACGACGATCTACGGTCCCAAGGTCATGCTCGTGAACCAGGCCGCCGGTTCCGGCGGCGACATGCTCCCCTGGCTGTTCCGCCACAAGAACCTTGGACCCATCGTGGGAACTCGGACTTGGGGTGGCTTGGTGGCCTCATGGGGCTTCCCGCTGGCCGATGGTGGGAACATCAATTCTCCAAACTGCGCCTTCTACAATCCGAAATCTGGCAAGTGGGAGGTCGAGGGGTTTGGTGTCCAACCGGACGTCGAGGTGCCTCTCGACCCGTTCATGTGGCGACAAGGGAAGGACTCGCAACTGGAAGCTGCGATTGCTGAGTTGAACAAGCGACTGGCAACCTACAAGCGACCTGTGCTGAAGCGACCCGCCAACCCAGACAAGAGCAAGATCCCGCACAAGCTGCCGTAAGGCACTCGTCGCGCGATGATCTATGATTGGGAGCCCGAGTTCGGGCTCCCAATCTTCATTTTAGGGTATCCCGTACCGGAATGGAAGTTTCGGCGGGAATACGAAGACAGGACTCCACGGGGGCCCTTTCCTGGCGAGTCTTTGCAAAGCCAAAAACCATCTTCCGAGCCTTCGAATTGGACGAGGTCTCGGCAGTCCTCCGCAAAATGAACCAGCGGACTAGGGAAGGAGCCACGCTCGTGGGGTATCTCGCCTATGAGGCCAGCGCGGCGTTCGACGACACTCTCCAAACTCTTCCACCCCAGGCCGGGCTGCCTCTCCTTTGGTTTGCCGAGTTCGAAGCGTATCAAGACCTCCCCTTGCTCGGGGGGACCCCTAGGTGGATCGGGCCTTGGACCAGTGAATGGACCCGGGAAAAGTATCTCTCGGCCTTTCACGAGGTGCATCGACTCCTAGGGGACGGAGACGTTTATCAAGTGAACCTGACGTACCCGATGCGTGCCCAGGGAAGAGGGGAGAGGGCGGTGGACATCCTGGAGGCCCTCCTGGTCTCCCAAGATGCTCCCTACGCGGCTTACATTGAAACAGAAGATTTCGCTATTGCTTCTGCATCGCCAGAGCTCTTCCTGCAGCGCTCGGGAGAGGTGGCGCACTGTGCCCCTATGAAGGGCACTGCACCTCCTGGCCAGTCAGCCGTGGCGGACCTCGCCACTGAGAAATCTCGGGCCGAGAACCTCATGATCGTCGACATGGTTCGAAACGATCTGGGCAGAATCGCTGTCCCAGGGAGCGTCACCGTATCCCAACTGTTCGGCTTGGAATCGTACGCCACGGTGACGCAAATGACTTCTCAGATCGAAGCTCTAACCACGGCTGATCTGGCTTCCACGTTGGGGGCGCTCTTCCCAGCCGCCTCGATGACGGGTGCACCCAAAAAAAGAGCGATGGAGGTCATTTCAGGCCTAGAAAATGAGAGAAGAGCCATTTATTCAGGTGCGATTGGCTCTATAGGGCCAGAAAGCGACTGTAGATTGAATGTGGCTATTCGAACGGTGTTTAGAGCTGACGCGTCTGCTCCCTGGGAGTACCACGTCGGCGGAGGTATCGTATGGGATTCCACTGGTGAAGAGGAGTATCAAGAGACGATTCTAAAGTCGAAAATACTTCGGTCTCCGAATGAATTTGAAATATTCGAAACCCTGGCATGGACTCGGGAAGAGGGTTTTCGATACCAAGAGGAGCACCTTCTCCGACTTACGGCAACGGCGGATCTTCTCGGCTTCGAAATCCCAAGGGGAAGCCTCGCTGCAGCCCTAACTCAAGTTGAAAACGCGGCATTGGCAGACGCGCTCACCGTTCAACTGAGGTTTTGCCCCGCGACTGGAAACATCCACACGAAGTCCAGCGAACCTCGTGCTTGGCCGTCTAGCCAAGCTCTTCAAGTCGGAGTGTCGGCGAACTCGGTTCACTCCACCGATTGGCGTTTGCGCCATAAGACATCCCTTCGGCAACCATACGATCAAGCCAGGGAAGAGTTTCCACAGGCAACAGAAGTTTTGCTTGTGAATGAGCGGGGGCACATCACGGAGGGGACGATTTCGAACGTAGCGATCTATGCCGATGCTGAGTGGCGAACCCCGCCCTTGTCCGATGGTCTCTTGCCCGGGGTCGAACGATCCCGCCTCCTCGCTTCTGGGGAAGTAAAGGAAGGCTCGATCACCTT
>CAZBXR010000124.1:0-2668 GCA_964496145.1 uncultured Chthonomonas sp.
GGGGCAACATTGCTTAAAAAGCACCTTTTGTTCCCGCTGCCGCTTGCGGAAATGCAGAACAATCCGAACCTGCGCCCGCAGAACCCCGATTACTCGCCTGCTCCGCAATAGGAACGGCCTGTATATTGCAACAAAAAAAGAGAGAGGCCTGCCGGTACGTCCGGGGCCTCTCTTCTTTAAGAAACAGTATTTTCAGAATTCCCTGATCCAGATATTTCTGAAGCTGACCAGGTCGCCGTGATCCTGGAGGCTGATCGGGCCCTTACCGTGAGGTTTGTTAAGAGGCCGGCCGACGTAGGGAGTTGTTCCCTGTATCTGTGTATGATTCTGTACGACGATCCCGTTCAGCAAAACCGTTACATAAGCGGGAACAGTAACCATACCGTCCTTATTAAAGCGCGGAGCTGTGTAGATGACGTCGTAAGACTGCCATTCCCCGGGTGCTTTAACAGGGTTTACGAGCGGTGGAGTCTGTTTATAGATAGATCCCGCCTGTCCGTTGGCGTAGGTCCGGTTGTTGTAGCTGTCAAGTACCTGGAGTTCGTAAATGCCCTGGAGGAAAATACCACTGTTGCCTCTTCCCTGGCCGCTGCCTTTTACTTCCGACGGGCTCCGCCACTCGATGTGAAGCTGAAAATCACCGAACTCCTGTTTGGTCTGGATACCTCCTTTCCTGGGAGTTACCGTCATGACCCCGTCCTTAAGCGTAAACGGCGCGGGTGACTTGTTATCTTCTGAAGCAACCCATTGGTCGAGGCTGGAACCGTCAAAAAGAACGAGCGCATCGGAAGGAGCTGTAGTGCCTGACAGGCTGCCGGTCAGACGGCCCGGAGCTACCACTCTCGGCTCGGGGTCCCATAGCTCGCTTGACTCGGGAGTCATTTTTTCAGGTTTGAGCTGTGCATAAGCCCCCGACAAGGTTAACAGGCCCATTGCAGAAAGGATTATTCGTTTCATACGTCAGATATTTTTAAAAAATATTAAAAAATGATAGTTAATTTATAAATTTGATTCTTTAAAGTAAAAAACCGAAAAGTTGCTCTTCTTCCAAAAGTAGTACTTTGCCGATAAACGAAATGACTATAAACGATAAAATTGTTTGTGAAGAATTGTAAAGCAGAATGAATAGCCACATTAACATTCCTGACCTCCCGATAGCTATAGGGACTATAGAGATCGGAACACATCATCACATCAACTAATCAATTTTACGATGCCGCAAAACTATTTCAGAATTTTCAAAAAAAACCTGGCGGGTGTCCTGGCGCTGTCGGCTTGCACCGGCGGCCTTTATGCCCAGTCGGTAGCGTTACAGGACCTCTCTGCCTTCAGGAATCCTTCTCCGAACTGGCAGCTTGCAGGCAACGTCTGGGCAAATCCTGATGTTAAGTACGACCTTCGGAAAGCCTCTGAAGGCCGGTCGATACTGGTAAACCTGCCCACTGACCCGAAACAGTCCAAAGATATCTACTCCATACAGGAACACGGGGATGCGGATATAGAAATGGAGTTTATGATGGCCAAAGAGTCTAACTCCGGTATTTACCTCCAGGGGCGATATGAGATCCAGTTACTCGACAGTTGGGGGAAAAAGCATCCGTCAGCGGGAGATTGCGGCGGAATTTACGAGCGATGGGATGAAAGCAGGCCGCAGGGCGAGAAAGGCTACCAGGGTTATGCACCACGCCAGAATGCAAGCCGGGTAGCAGGTGTGTGGCAGAAAATCAGGATATCATTTCAGGCGCCCAGGTTCGATAAAAGTGGTAAAAAGACAGAGAATGCAAGAATTCTCAGTATCTATCTCAATGACCTGCTGATCCATGAGAACGTAGAGCTGACCGGGCCTACCCGCGGCGGTATGAACAACGACGAAGTCGCCCGCGGGCCGCTTCGTTTCCAGGGCGATCACGGTCCGGTGGCATTCAGGAATATCGTTATCAAACCGTTTGACAGCCCGAAACCGGCTTTTAAGGAGCTTGGTTACATCGTGCATGAAGGCCGGGTGCTCAACAGGGAGGAGCTAAACAACCTGAAGCCGGTAAAGGAGGGCAAGGCGCTTCTTATCGATAATTCGGTGTCGTCCCTGACCAATAATTACGTATTACGGTATAAAGGAAAGATCTCAATCCCGGTGAAAGGAAAGTACCGCTTTTCAGGCGATTTCCGGGGAGGATATGGGAACCTGAAAGTCGGCGACCAGACCGTGTTCCCGTTTGCCTGGCACCGGGACAGCCGGGAAGTCGAGCTTCCGGCCGGGGACCTGCCATTCGAGTATTCCTATGCAAAAGTGAATGAAGGTGATAAGCCCGGCTTAGGTTTGTCTGTTTCGGGGCCGGGAGTCAGGCAGACTTCGCTTAACGAAGTCGGCTCTGCAGGATCGGCCAGGGTCTCGGACCCGATCAGCCTGGAACCCGATCGCGAAACAGCCATTCATCGCAGCTTTATCGATTTCGGGGGACAGAAACTGCCTTATGGGGTTTCGGTTGGTAGTATCAATGGCGTGAACTTTTCGGTTAACCTGGCCAACGGAGCGCTCATACGTAGCTGGAGGGGGCTTTTTCTCAACGTTACACCCATGTGGCTAAGCCGCGGAAACGGTGTCAGCACGCCGATGGGAAGCGTATTGAATTTGAATGACACGCCGCAGGTATCGGGAGTAGGAGGGCAG
>CAZBXR010000125.1:0-2613 GCA_964496145.1 uncultured Chthonomonas sp.
CATTCAGACATACTGGTAAAAAAGACCTGCACATTTGCTTCACCTTCATTCACACTGGCATTGACACTGGCATTGACACTGGACTCAATCCCCTCCCCAACTTGTGCCTGATCCTGATCAGCCACCATTACATCTCTTCCCTGGTGTGTTAACAAATCCATTTTCTGTTGTCTCTGTTGGTCTAGAGACTTTGCAATCATTTGTTGACGAGCAGCAAGAGACATTTTTCCACGCGGAATTTCTCCGTTATTTTCAGGGTCGAAATTATCAAACTTGATTTCAGATTCAGGAATTTCAGTTTCTTCTTTCTCGGTATTGTTTAAAGTTTCAATCGAATCCAGTGGAATATCCTTAGATTCAGAAAGTCCGCCCAGAATATCAAATGTTTCTTTTGCAATTTCTTTCGGATCAGCATCAAAATTTTTCAGCGGAATAGGAGTTCCAGAGCTGACATCCTGAATATCAATATTGATTTTGGATTGATCCTCTAAATCAACACGTGCGGTTGCCACAACGATTTGCGTGACATCATATCTTGCCTTTAAACGGCGAACCGTCGTCGAGGAAAGATATCCGGGTGTTTTATATCCAATGTCGGTGTGAATGAAGGTGAAGCAAATGTGCAGGTCTTTTTTACCAGTATGTCTGAATGGGTTTCTTTACAGAAAGAATTGTCACATTTGGATGGGTTAAGAGGCATTCGGATTGTAACGTTGAAAACAAACCAGGCCGATACGGTCATCGAATATAAGGATTGGAATAAGATGTTGGGATCTTTAAAATCAAGAGGGCTGCTCCTGACTCCACAATCTGCGGATTCGTATATCCTGAAACGTGTTCCTGATGGATTTTAGTATAAAGGGTGTAAAATGAAAATCTCGTCTCTGCAGGTTTTTTGGGGATTTGCAGTCCTCATGGGTGTTCTTTTGATATGGCTTTTTAAAGCTGTTCTTCTTCCATTTGTCTTGGGCGGAACGATTGCATATTTATTGAATCCGATTGTGAATAAGATTTGCTCTAAGGGGTTGGGGCGGCAAGCGGCTGTTCTTACAATCCTTGGAACATTTTTCCTTTTCGTCTCTGGATTATTGGCCATTATTACCCCGATTTTAGTGCGTGAGGCCGCCGGATTTATCGAATCTGCACCAGCATATACGCAAAAGCTCTGGCAATTAGCTGAACCAAAGATTCTCTGGATCCAAGCACAGCTAGGGTATGCAATTACATCGGAACAAATTCAAACTGTTCTCGAAGAAAATATCGGCAAAGCCTTCCAGATTGGTAAAGGTGTTCTGGGCGGGATTACAATGGGAGGAGTAGCAATCGTTGATTTTTTCACGACTGTTCTGATTACCCCTGTTGCGGCATATTTTTTGATGAAAGAGTGGCCAAAGATTGTCACTTGGGTTCATGGGGTGATCCCGTGTGACCATCTCTCTACGGTTTCAATGCTGGGGAAGAATATTGATATAAAAATTTCCGGTTTTGTCCGTGGGCAGATTACAGTTTGTTTGGCGCTGGGGTTTGTTTATGCTGTGGCATTATCTCTTGCGGGGCTTAACTATGGCTTTGTGATCGGTCTTTCAACTGGTGTGCTGTCGATTATTCCGTTTGTGGGGTCAACGCTGGGGTTATTGACAAGTGTTATTGTTGCATTCCTTCAAACGGGCGGAGATTTAAGTTTTGTTGGAATCATTGCTGTTATTTTCTTTGCTGGACAATTTATTGAAGGAAATTTTATTACTCCCAAATTGATGGGCGATAGTGTTGGGCTTCACCCCCTTTGGATTATTTTTGCCTTGATGGCAGGAGGGTCTTTGATGGGGCTATTGGGGATGTTTCTGGCGGTTCCGGTGGCGGCCAGTATCGGTGTTCTTGTGAATTTTGCCGTTTCGGAATACAAGAAAAGCCCATACTATCAAACAAAGACAGATAACGAGGCCCCCGATGCAAGCCCACCAACTTCCGCTTGATTTAAGATCCGTTCCGGTGCAGGGGCGCGAGGATTTTTTTGTCAGCGGATGCAACGAATTCGCGGTGCATTGGGTGGAAAAATGGCCGGAGGGATGGGGGGCGTCGCCGGTTTTGATTTTGTACGGGCAACAGGGATCGGGAAAAACCCATTTGGGCGAGGTGTGGCGTATTCGTGCCGGAGCCGATTTTTTAAGTGCCGGGGAATTTGCGGCGACCTCTCTGGATACGCTGTTATCGCGGGACAGAAATGTGGTGATTGACCGGATTGACCAATTGGTTGGCGATCCGGTTCAGGAAGAAAAATTATTCCACCTTTATAATCATTATAAACAGGCGGGATTGTCGTTTCTGGCTTTATCGCGCCTGTCACCGGAAACGTTGGGATTTGTGATCAAGGATCTGGCCTCGCGCTTTCGTGCGGCCCCGAATGCCGAGATTGCGGCCCCCGATGATGATCTATTGTTCAAAGTTCTGGCCAAGCGATTTTATGATCAGGGGTATGTGGTGGCCTCACCTGCGCTGCAATTTGCCGTGACGCGGATGGAACGGTCATGGGAAGCCCTCGATCATTTGGTGGAAGAGGCGGGTCAACGCTGGGGTTATTGACAAGTGTTATTGTTGCATTCCTTCAAACGGGCG
>CAZBXR010000126.1:0-2595 GCA_964496145.1 uncultured Chthonomonas sp.
GTATCGCCATCACGATCCTGCATCGTGTAGCTGAACAGATCAGTTGTCAGCTCCGGCAACTGTCCTTCTGCCTTCGGCGTAAACCGGTATGCCCCCGTATTGTTGATCGACAAACTGCCGCCAGCTGTGCTGATCGTTGTCCAGCCAGATCCCAGATTATATACAGTGCCGTTATAGGTAATGCTCTTCACAGAAGCGCCCGTATCCAGACCCACCGCATCGTTGCTCAGAACGTTACCCGTTACATCTGCGCCGCCTTCGACAGCACCCATCACATCATTCACCGCCTGCGGTCCGTCGTCATTCACCCGGATCGTAATCGTACCCGTACGAACATCCAAATCCGCATCCGTCGCGTTAATCCCAAACACCAGATCCACACTATCATTCGCATCCGAAGCATTCGCGTGATCCAGCTGGCGCACTTGTGTGAAGCTATACGTCCCATTCGCATTCACCGTGAGCGTGAACACAGGCTGGCCGCCCGCTGTCCCCGTATAAGTGTTCCCCGACAGAGAGACACTCACCGGCTGACCGTTCGAGGTCAGCGCGTATGACGAACTAAAGCTGTTCGATGCGCCCACCACCCCAGGACCATCAATCCCGTAATTCACAGACACCGTCCCCGTTACCGTGTCAAAACCGCCTGTCTCATCTACAGCATTGGCCGCATTCACAATGATCGGTTTGGCATCCGGCGTCACCTGAATCGATAACTCTGCCGTATCCGTATCTCCGTCACCGTCCTTCAAGACATACGTGAAGTTCTCTGCCCCCGATACCGTGTCATTCACCGGCGTATACGTATAAGACCCGCTCGCCGAGATCACCAAGGTGCCATACGTTCCCGTCACACTCACCGTCCCCACCGCCGGTACCGTGTACACCGTGTTCCCTACCCGAACCTCAGACACCACATTCGTGTCATCCTGACTCAAGAGATCATTCGATACCACATTCCCGCTGATCGATTGATCCGCACGTACACTGCGGGCTTCGTCATACGCCACCGGCGCATCATCATGGACATGAATGGTAATCGTGCCGTCCGCCGTATCCCCGTCACGGTCTGCTACGCGCACGCCAAAATTCAGTTCAATCACATCATTCGGATCAGACGCATTCGCATGATCCAACGTCTCCAATAACTGGAACCGGTAGGACCCATCCGCATTGATCTTCAGCGTAAACACATCCGTTGATCCCGCCCGGCCTGTATACGTATCCCCCACAAGCGTTACCACAACCGGCACACCCTCATGCATCAACGCGCCGTTCTTAGCCGAATCCCCAAACGTAAACTGGCCATTGCCCCGCACGGCATCCAGACCATCCCGGCCGCCATCCAGCACCATCTGACCATTCAAGATCATCGGACCCGGAGACAACGTGGTCTCGTCCACCGTTAAATCGCTATTTGTAATCACCGGCTCGCCATCCGGCGTCACGCGGATCGACAAGGTGGCCACATCCGTATCCCCATCCGCATCCTTAAGCGTATAGGTAAAGACTTCCATCCCATCCGGATCTTCCGCCGTCGCCTGATAGCTATAGACACCCTGGCTGTTGATCGTGAGGGTGCCGTAAGTGGCCGTAATCACCGTATTGCCCACCGCCGGGATCACATAGATCTGACCCCCAAACACTACCTGCGAGATCCGGCTTGGGTCATCTTGTCCCAACGTATCATTATGCAGAAGGTTACCCGTGATCAGCTGGTCTTCTTCGGCGCCGCTGATATCATTGACCGCGCTCACCCCGTCATCCTGCACTTCAATCGTGATCTCGGCACTATCCCGATCCCCATCCCGGCTCACAATGTCTACCGAGAAGGACAGGAACATCGCATCATCGTGATCCCCTGTATCCGGGTGATCCAGTGAAGCCACTTGCGTATAGGTATACCGCCCCGTTGCCGGGTCAATCACCAACGTAAAGACCGGCTGGCCGCCCGCTGTCCCTACATATCCATTCGCCGTGGCAGACACATTCACCGGCACGCCGTTCGAGAGCAAGGTCAGTGGAACCCCGCCCGCATTCACCGTAAAAGTACCGCCCGGGATAATCGAAGCCGAATCCTGACCAAAGCTCGCTATCAGCGTATCGCTGTACACAAGCGCGCCATCGCTCAAGCTGGTCTCATCCACACCGCCGGATGAATCGCCAATCGTCGGCACGTCATCTTTCACCAGAATACGAATGACATTGCTCGCCGTATCGCCATCCGCATCCGTCGCCGTCACCCCAAAGGTCAGGCCAATAATATCATTCGGATCATTCGGATCCGCATGATCGAGTGTCTCCAGCAATTCAAACCGGTACGACCCATCCGTATTGATCTTAAGCGTAAAGATCGTTACACCGCCCGCCGTCCCCGTATAGGTATCCCCCACCAGAGCCACCACCACCGGTACCCCGCCCGAGGTCAGGGCGTTACCTAAGCGTGATCCATCCGACGTAAAAGATCCATTGCCCGTGACCGTCCCGCCGGCATCACTGCCAAACGTAAAGGCCAGCAGACCGCTCGCCACGACCGCGCCTGATAGATCGGTCTCATCCACCACTTCCAAACCCGCCTTCAGCCGCGGATTAGAA